>JACDEN010000605.1 GCA_013816415.1 Planctomycetota bacterium | reverse complement strand
GTGCGTGCCGGTCGGCACCACCGGGACGGTCGCCGCGTCGGAAGCCGGCCAGCACAGCAGACACGCGAGGAAGGGCAGGGCTGACTTGTTCATGGGCACTCCTTCGTTGGTGCGATGGTCGACGACATCGCTGGGCCGGGCCGGAGCCGACGCCGCCAGGCCAGCGTGATCGCCATGAGCGCGACACCGCCTCCGATGCCGCACGAACGGGAGCCCTCCGCCGTCTCAGGTTCTGGAGCCAGACGATCGCCATTGGTTCCGGTGGCATGCGCCGCCGCCCATCCTGCGCGCACCGCATCCACCCACGCCTGCGTCGCCGCATGGATGCTGCTGCCAGGAGGCGCGAGCATGCTGGCATAGGGACGCGGCGGATCGCCGGCGACCTCCATGTATAGCCACGCATACTGATCGACGCGCGCCATCGCGTTGACGATGGTGGTGGTGATGGTGGTCGGGTTGCCGGACGCATCGCGGTTGTCCGGCTCGTAGATCGCCGCGCCGCCGCTGATCCGCGTCGGCCACGATGCTCGCAGCGCGGAGGGTATGTATCCATTTGCGCCGGCCGCCCGCGACGTCGCATCAGCGGGAACGCCGTCATCGGAAGCGATGCCGTCGTGCTGGTACTGGTAGATCTCGTCGAACTCGCCAGGCGTCTTCGAACCGAAATCGGATTCGCCCCCGAGCACGACCGTCGCGGAAGCGCCCTTGGCCTCGACGAATCCGACAGTGAACGGACCGACCAGTTCGTTCGCGAAGGCGACGTTGTTGAAGCGGGGGTGGCGTTCGTAGAAGGTCTGATCCGAGACGTACGGGTCGTGGAAGAACAGCACGACCACATCCGGGAAGGCGCCCATGATCGCCTGCATCACCTGTCGTCCGCGTGCGCGCATCTGCGTCTGCGAATCGACCAGGGTGTGGATTTTGGCGTCGGCGACCGGGCTGCCCGGTCGCCAGTCGCCGTAGTCGTTGTAGTTTTCGTTGTCGAGGAAGATGCCGGTCATGCCGGCGGCCTTGATCGCCTGGGCGAAGTTCGCCGCGTTCTGCGCGATCGCCGCCCATCCGGCATCGTCCCAGGCATTGGTTCCCTGCGCGATGTACATCAAAGCGAAGTTCCTGCGCAGGTTGCCCCCCTGCCATCCGCTCACCGGAGCGAGCACGCCCGCGATCGTCTGCGTCGACACCGGAGTCGGGGTGAGGATCCGCCAGCTGACATTCTGCCCCGCGGAGTCGTCGAGGTACACCGCCACCCCGTCGAACGGCAGCGTGTCGACGTAGGCCTTGTGGTCGGCCAAGTAGCGCGGAGTGGCGTATTCCCAGCCGAGATTGTGCAGGATGAGGCTCTTGTCGGCCGCATCCGCCGCGGCGGCGCTGGCGAGGAGCAGCGCCGCTGCGCAGCAGGCGCGCGCGAGGATGCGGATCGGGTGGACCGGGATGCTCGTGGTCGGCATGGGATCTCCCCGAGCGACCGCGTCATGCGGTCCTGCTCGGAAGCGATTCAGCGCCGGATCACCAGCGATCACGGATGGACGCCGCGCGATCGGGCGCTGCCTCACACACGCACTGGACGTCGGCTTCTAGGGCTTCTCGGGCACTTCCCGCCAGATCACCAGGTTGTCGACATAGAAGCGCTGCGCGGCCGCCCCATGCGGGACGATATACAGGCTGTCGATGCGGTCGCCCGCCGCCATGTGTTCGGCAGGACGCAGGTATGGGACCAGCTGCGCGAAGGCGAACTCCAGGTGGTGCCACCGTCTGGGCTCGGGCGCGGTGGATCCGGTGCCGTAATTCTGGTCCTGGTCGGCATCGTAGATCATCACGCCGACCTCGGTGACCGGCTCGGTGACCAGGAAATCGAAGCCGCAGCGCAGGCCCTCCTGGTACTGGACGTAGGCGTTGCGGCGGATGCAGACGATGTTCCGGTCGGGCGACCACTGTGGTTCGGGCGTGCCCACCAGGCAGGTTCGCCCGCCGTCGGAAACCGGCGGCGACCCGGGCGTGCCGGCGGCGAACATCGGCGGAAGCGCGCCATCCTCGAAATCGAATGCATAGAGCGGCTCGATGGTGCGCGCGACCAGCGGCAGGTCGGCGCGCGCCTCTGCGGCGTGCCCAGCGCCGACGTCGACCGCGGCGGATGCGGAGCCCTTGGCATCGGCTCGCTGCATACGCACCGATCCTTCGCTCACCGACAGCCGGGTGCGCTCGCCGTCGGTGTCGAGGATGAAGCGCGTGCCGATGACGGCGGTCACCGACTGCGGCGTCGAGATGACGAAGGGGCGTCGCTGCGGCGCGACGGTAGCGGACAGCCGCCCATCCGCGAGATGGAGGCGCTTGCCCGTTCCGGCCTGCAGGTCGAGCAGGGTTCCCGCCTGCAGATCGAGCGAGGTCCCGTCGGCGAAGGTGACCGTGGCGGATCCCGGTCCGCACGCGATGCGGTCGCCCGGAAAAATCGCGGTCCCTGCCACCAGCGGAGCCTCGACCCCGCCGCGCATGCGGTGCGCCCCATCGCCTGAGGCGAAGAGCGCGCTCTCACCGCGGGCATCGCGGCCGACCATCCACAAGGATGCGGCGATGACGATGGCGGCGGCGGCCGCGCTCCAGACGACGATGCGTGCGATGATGCGGCGCCGAAGCAGACGGCTGCGCTGGCGATCGAGCGCGCGCACCGTTCCCATCACGCGCGGCGCGGCTGCCGAGCCGGGCAGCACGCGCACCGCCCGCATCACGCCCTCGACCCCCTCCTGCCGACGGCGCGGCGACCGCAGCGCCTGCTCCAACAGCCGGTGCAGCTCGTTCGATTCGGCCGCCCACGCGGCGACCTCGTCGGTATGCCCGAGAGCCGCGTCGAGCTCGGCCAGCTCGTCTGGGCTGGCC
>JACDEN010000604.1 GCA_013816415.1 Planctomycetota bacterium | reverse complement strand
GCGCCCGATAACTCCCCGACCGCGACGTCGTGCCCGCGCGGCGCGGCGCCCGGGTCGAGGCGATGGCGATGCCGAGACCGATGTACGAACCCAGCAGGCTCGATCCGCCATAACTGAAGAACGGCAGGGTCACGCCGGTCACCGGCATCAATCCGGTGGCGACCGCGATGTTGATCGACGCCTGTCCGGTGATCATGCAGACGTAGCCGCAGAGGAAGAGCCGCCCGCAGGGGTCACGCGCCTGCGAGGCGGCGGCGATCCCGGCCCAGGCGAAGGCGACAAACAGCAGCAGCAGGAACGAGGTGCCGACGAAGCCGAGTTCCTCGCCCGCGACCGAGAGGATGAGGTCGGTGTGGTTCTCTGGCACCCAGCCGAGGCGGTTCTGGTCGCCCGCGGCGTAGCCCTTGCCCAGCCACTGGCCGGAGCCGATCGCGGTCATGCTGCGCTGGGTCTGATAGGCCTCGGTCAGCGCGTATTCGTCGGGATGCAGCCACGCCTGCACGCGCTTGTACTGGTAGCCGTCCTTCGGCAGCGCCATCGTCCCCGCGACGACGATGCCGATCAGCAGCGCCGCGCCGAGCGCGAGCCAGCGCAGACGCATGCCGGCGGCATAGAGCAGCCCGCCGATCATCGGCAGGAAGGTCAGCGCGCTGCCGAGGTCGCCGCGTGCGACCAGCGCCGATGGCACGCCGGCGGTGAGCAGCGCGAGCGCGGCGTGCGACAGCTTCTTCGCGTCGTAGCCGCTGCCGCTCATCAGGCGCGCACAGGCGAGGAGCGTTCCCAGCTTGATGAATTCGACCGGCTGGATGCTGATGCGGCCGATCTTGATCCAGTTCGACTGGCCCTTGATCGAGGGCACCAGCGCGGTGCCGGCCGCGGCCATCATGAACAGCACCACCAGCAGCGAGGCGATGTAGAGCGGCATCGCGAAGCGCCGCCAAGTGCTCAGCGGGATCTGCGAGACGGCGATGCACGCGACGAGGCTCAGCCCCCACCACCACAGCTGCATGCGCGATTCTTTGCCGAGGCCCATCCAGCTGCCGGGATCGAAGCACGCGCTGATGACGCAGGCGAGGCCGTAGGTGGTCAGCAGCATCACCGCGGTGATCAGCCCCCACGGCATCTGACCCAATCTCAGGTCCCGGATCACATCAGCTGCCGAACGAACTCGACGAAGACCGCCGGCACCGGAGCCTCGACGGTGAGGCGCTCGCCGGTGAGCGGATGGTCGAGTGAGAGGCGGTGCGCATGCAGCATCAGGCGCGGCGGGCGCGGCGGCGGCTTGTCTCCGGGACGGATGCGGCGGTCTGCACCGCGGAAGCCGTAGACGCGGTCGCCGAGCACCGGGCAGCCGATCGCCGCAAGGGTGACGCGGATCTGGTGGGTGCGTCCGGTCTCGAGCGTGACCTCGAGTTCGGAGTCGCGCTGGAAGCGGCGGAGGACCTTGAAGTGGGTGATCGATTCCTTGCCGCGCACCGCGTCGCCCGGGCTGCGGTGGCGCGAGCGTCGATCGTCGCCGCGGTCATCGCCGTCATCGTCCTCCTCGCGTTCATCCTCGTCGTCGCGCTCGTCGTCCTGCTCGTCGTCGCGCATATCCTCATCGTCGGCGTGCGGCTCGTCGCGCAGCAGCACCCGACGCCCGAACTTGCCATGCGCGATGCGGCCGCTGAGGGTGTCGGCATCTTTGCGCGGCTGACCGCCGACGATGCAGCGATAGACGCGGCCGGCGGAGTGCGCGGCGAATTGCGCGGCGATCAGCCGCTGCGCGGTGCGCGTGAGCGCGAAGCACAGGCAGCCGCTGGTGTCCTTGTCGAGGCGATGCACCACGCCGATGTGGTGGATGTCCCGGCCGCGTTTGCGCATGGCTCGGCGCAGCAGCTCGGGCACATGGCCACGCTCGCCGCTCTGGGTCGGCGCGCTGATGATCCCCGCCGCCTTGTCGACCACCACCAGCGACGAATCCTCGTAGAGGATGGTGAACGGCTTCTCGGCCGGCCCCACGTCGTCGTGGACCTTGGCGAGGAACGGCTTCTTGATGCCATGACGCAGATCGCACTCGACCGCTGCCGTCGCCCCGAGCACATGCTTCGGCTCAAGCACCCGCGCCCCCCCGACCTTGACCAGCCCCGCCGACACCGCCTGCCGCGCCTGATGCCGCGACAGCCCCGCGATCGCCGCGCTGAGCGCCGCGAACAGCGCCTCGCCAGGCGCGGCGACGGTGAGGCGGTGGAGCGAGTAGAGTTCGGGCATCGGAAGGTTGGTGGTTGGTGGTTGGTGGTTGGTGGTCGACCGAGCCCGCGCGAGCAGGCCGGATCATCCAACGTGCCTCGCAAAGGACAACGCGAGGCACCCCGCCGCCCGAGGCCGTCACTCATTCCATGGGCGAAGCCCACCGACCGCCGAGCCGTGGTCGCGTGATACAATGGGCGCAGCCCATCACGCGAAAATCCTGGCCGTCCCGGCCAGGATTAACGGCGACAAAGGTCGCGGGGGTTTCGCCCCAGGCCGTCGCTAATTCCGTCGGCAAAGCCGACCGACCGCCGAGCCCTGGTCGCGTGATACAATGGGCGAAGCCCATCACGCGAAAATCCTGGCCGTCCCGGCCAGGATTTAAGGGCGACAAAGGTCGCGGGGGTTTGGGGGCGTCAGCCCCCGACTAAATCTTAGGCAGCTCGGGCAGATCCGTGCCCTTGTCGTCCTCGTCGAAGTTCTCGACCTTGAGCGACGAGCTCGATTTGGTGTTCGATCCGGTCTTGCGCTCGAACTTCTCGCTCTGCGGCATCTCCTGATCGTCGTCGAGGACGACCAGCAGCCCGCTCTTGTACTTGTCGGGGATGATCTTCGACGAGCCGCCCTCGGTCGGATCCTCCAACGG
>JACDEN010000603.1 GCA_013816415.1 Planctomycetota bacterium | reverse complement strand
ACACCCGCCCGCCCAGATTGCAGAAGCGGCCGACGGCCGGCCAGGTGGGACTCTCGTAGTTCGGCCGATTGACGGGATTGCCGCGCGCGATCTCCTCGCCTGCGAGATCGAATTCGATCCACTTGCGCTCCGCTTCGGCGCACAGCCGGTTGCGGCGCCCGTCCAGGCGGAACGTCCATTCCTCGGCGGTGAGCTTCAGCTGCTGGGCCGACCGCTGCGTCGGATCAGTCGCCAGCTTGACGAGAAAGTAGCTGCGGTCGCCCTGCTTGCCGTGCTTGGCGACCGCCCACGATTTGTGCAGCACGATGAAATCCACGAAGGTCGGGTCGACGGCCACCTCCTGATTCTGCGCATCGAGTATGACCATGCCCGTATCGCGCACCGCAACCAGGGTTGCGGACCGGCGGCCATCCACCCAGTCGACGATCTTCGGGAATCTTCCGATCGTCTTGACCACCGGTTGGCGCGTCGTCAGATCGAGCAGATCCACCTGCTTGTCGTGCCACAGGTACAATGCGGCGCACTGCGCCTGCGCGATCTGCAGCTGGTTCTCATAGGTGTAGAGCGCGCGCGCGTGGATGTCGCCGACCAGATCGTCCCAGCGGAACAGCGCCATGGTGTTGCGCTGCACCGGGGCCTCGCCCATCGGCTCGCCCAGCAGATTGGTGTTGTCGAGGGAGCGCGCGCCCTCGCCCGAGGACACCACCAGCCAGCGTCCGACCGTCGCCATCGCCGGTGCGTTGCCCAGGCCGATCGGAAGCACCAGCGGCTCGACCTTCCCGGATCTGTCCACCACGATCGGCTTGCCCTCATCGGTGATTCCGGCGACCAGGCCAGGGCCGACCGCTGAGCTGCGCAGCCGTATGCGACGGTCGATCAGCAGGAGCAGCTGATTGTTCTCGCTCCCGTCCTCGACCACCAGCCACGATGCGAGCGGCCCGACGCCGCGCACCCGGAACAGACCGGGAAGGCTGCGCTTCCCCTTCGCAGTCGCTACGATGACATGACGATCGCCGCCGTGCCGATGCAGGCTGAAGGCGATGGCCGATCCGTCACTGGCGGTCTTGGCGACGCTGTCGATAGTCGATTCCGGAACCTCCTCGTCCTCGGATTCGAAGAGGACGTTTCCGGAGGGGCAGCCGACGGTGCGCGCACGCCAACGGTCGGGCAGCTGCTTTTCGTTGTCGTAGAAGGTGACGACGCCGACCGCTCCGCCATCGAAGGCGATATCGACGGTGTCGCCGCGGATCCCATACGACACCGATGGTGCCAGGGGACGGCCGTCGTTAGCGAAGCAGTGGAGGCGCTGCGAGGTGGCCGCGCAAATAGCATCGCCACGGTCGCTGATCACCCGGACCTCGTCCGGGCAGGCGAAGGTCGGATCGCCGTAGATGTCCGAACCGGCCAGGCAGGGAGCCCCCCGCAGGTCGATCTTCTGCGCCGCCGCGATGGCCTCGACCTGGATCGCCGACCACAGGTCGTTTTCCTTCAACATCTCGGCGTAACTGGCCTTGAGCACGGCCTTCAGATCGGTCGCGCCGGCTTCGGCGCCGGCGCATCCGATGGCCGCTGCGACGATGAGGACGAGGGTTCGAATGGCGACCATGCACGGCTCCGCTGACGATGGTGGCGGCTGCGCGCCCAGCGCCAGGGAGGTATACCATGAAAAGCTGCAGCCGTTGTCATACGGCCGCTGGGGCCCGCAGGTTAGATGGACCGACGATCAGCCGGGCTATTTCCTGGCGAAGACCTTGGCCGCAGCCGGGTCCAGCATCAGGACCAGCGAGGCCGTGACCGCGATGAGGTAAGGCGAATCCTTGGGGCTGCGGAGCCGTTCCGGCACGAAGCCGGTCTTCGCCGCGTCCCACTCGCAGGCAGGACCGTGCGGGATGGTGAATTTCATCTGGCCGACCTGCCACGGTCCGGGCGGAAGATCGTCGCACTGGGCGCCGCGGACGTCCGAGACGGTCGGGTTCGGCGCGAGGGTCAGCACGGCGTGCGTCCGGTTCGCCCCGTCCATGCACAGCAGGTCGTCCTTGCCCGTGACCCGCGCGAAATGGTCGCCGAGGACGACCTGCGGCAGCTCGGTGAACTCGCCGTGCTTGCGGCCCGATACCGTGATCCAGCCATCGCGTCCCAGGATGATCATCGAGCGGCCGGCGACCCAGGCATCGGACGGATGCAGGCGGGACTGGATGGAGCATTCGCTCATCGATTTTGGGAAGATGCGGCCGCAGCGGATGAACCAGCGGCCGGGAGACCACGGCAGGTATGGTGTCCGGCCGTCCTCGCGGGATCCTCGGCGGAGCGCATGGCCGTCGGCGGCCAGCTCGACGTAGTCGGTGTCGCGGTACGCGAACAGCCCATCGCGGTGGGGATCCATGGTGAAGTACCACTCGCCAGAGAGCTCGAGCGGAGACCTGGACCGCAGCAGCGGATCCTCGTCGAGGTGGATCGATTCGAAGGTCTTGCCGCGCTGGACCACCGCGAGCTGCCGATGCAGGAGGGTGATTTCGCCATCGCCCGAGGCGATGGTCCTTCCGAGGGTGTCGATCACCGCCTTCCTTCCGCTCTCGAGCGAAACCACCCCTCCGTGGGTGCCCCACATCGCCCACGCGACCGGCTCTTCGAAGGTGGCGAGCCCGGTCTCCGTCGCCTCGTCCCCGTCGAGATCGACCATGATGAGCTCCTTCCCCTGCCATCGGCCGACGGCCGCGCGCCGGTCCGCGATCAGCGCGCTGCCGCCGCTGAAACTGCGCGCCGGGGGCCCATCCACGCCATTTCCGAGTTCGTCCCAATGATAGAGGGCGGTCGTCTCCGGTCCCCATCCCGGAGAGCTCGAGCCACCCTCCGGCGGACTGCGCCCCGTGGATAGCG
>JACDEN010000602.1 GCA_013816415.1 Planctomycetota bacterium | reverse complement strand
CCGTGGCGCACTCGCCGCGCCCTACGGCGTGCGCATCAGCTTCCACCACCACACCGGCGTCCCCTTCGAGACCTACGAGGAGACCGCCCAGCTGCTGCGCGACACCGATCCGCAGCACGTCCACCTGTTCTGCGATACCGGCCACGCGACCAAGGATTTCACCGAGTTCCCGGTCGCGCGCCGCGCCTATGAACTGCTCTCACGCCATTGGGATCGGCTGTGCTACCTCGAATTCAAGGATTGGAGTCCGCAGGCGGAATTCGCCACCGACCTCGGCGATGGCCAGGCTGACTTCACCGCCATCGCCAGACTCGTCGTCGAACGCGGATGGGACCGCTGGATCGTGCTCGAGCAGAATGCTCCAGCGAACGGATCCACTCCCCGACAGTCCGCAGCCCGCAGCCTGCGCTTCGCCCAGCAGCTGTTCGCCAGGAAATCCGCCGCCAGCACCACCTCCCCCCGCTGAACCCGAGGAATCCCGCCATGTCTGCGACCAATCCCGTCCGCATCGTCATCATCGGCTGCGGCTCGATCGCCAAAGGCGGCTACCAGCCGCGCTGCCTGGCGTATCCGCACCTGATCTCACTGCACGGCTACTTCGACCAGAACCGCGCCGCCGCCGAGGAGCTGCAGAAGGTCGCGGGAGCCGGCAAGGTCTACGACAGCATCGAAGCGGTGCTCGCCGATCCCGAGGTCGAGGCGATCCTGAATCTGACCACCATCGCCGGCCATTTCCCGGTGACTCTGGCGGCGCTGAAAGCCGGCAAGCACGCCTTCTCGGAAAAGCCCATCTCGATCTCGTCGCAGGAGGCCGACACGCTCATCCGCGAGGCGGCTGCGCGGAAGCTGAAGCTCGGGTGCGCGCCGTCGTCCTCCCTGGGATACGAACAGCAGAACGTGTGGGCGCGCATCCGCGCCGGCGAGATCGGGACTCCGCATACCGTGCTCGGATCGTTCGCCTGCTCGCGGCTCGAATGCTGGCACCCGAACGCCGACGTCTTCCTGACCAACGGGGTGAGCGTCGCCGCCGACGCGACGCCGTACCCGCTCTGCGTGATGACCACCTACTTCGGACCGATCGCCCGCGTCTTCGGCTTCGCGCGCAATGTCGTTCCCGAGCGCACGCTGCAGGTCGGACCGCGCGCCGGAACCGCCTTCACGCCGACCATCCCCGACCACGTCATCGGCATGCTCGACTTCGCCTGCGGCATCAAGGGCATGCTCTACGCCGGATGGTCCGGACAGTCCGATTTTCCCCGCCTCGAGATCCAGGGCACCGAGGGCGCCTTCTCGGTGCATCCGCACAATGATGGCATGGGCATCCGCCTGTTGTCGGCCAAGACCCACGACATCGCGACGGTTCCAAGCCCGGCGAAGTCGTTCGCCAACGCCCTCGACTGGGGCAAGGGCATCGCCGATTTCGCCGACGCCATCCGCCGCGACCGCCGGGTGCGCTGCTCCGCCGAGCAGGCGAGGCACATCGTGGAGATCGCGGAGCGGTTCAATGAATCGACGCGCACCGGGCTGCCGGTCGCGCTGACCAGCCGTTTCGAGCCGATGGAGCCGGTCGGCGAGGTCGCGCCCTGGGACATGGTCCAGGCCGCTGCGCGCAATTAGTCCGAGCTTCCCCCCGTAAAAGCCGCAAGTCCCTGACGGCACTCGATTGAACGCCTTGCGTGTACCCATGTAATTGTAAATAATGTTATTGATTTTATAGGTCAGTAATTACTTTATAGGACCATGTATATCGATACCGTCCCCAACCGGAACTCACCGCCTGCCGTATTGTTGCGGGAATCATGGCGTGAGGACGGGAAAATCCGCAAGCGCACGGTGGCGAACATCTCCGACTGGTCGGCTGACAAGATTGATGCCCTGCGAGTGCTGCTGAAATTCGATGGTGGCATGCAGGTCGTCCCGGCTGGCGACGCGCCAATGGATATCACCCGGTCGCTGCCGGTTGGGCATGTCGCCGCGGTGCTGGGAGCGATGCGTCGTCTGGGAATGTCCGACATCGTCGGGCTGGAGGGCCCGGTCGGGGTGCGGGTGCAGGCGCTGATCGCGGCACGAATCCTGGACCCGCAGTCGAAGCTGGCGACGGCGCAGGGGTTGGACGCCGAGTCCGGTTGGTTGCACGCGCTGATCCAGGAACTGCATCTGGGCAAGCGTGTCGACGAAGACGATCTGTATGCGGCGATGGATGCCTTGGTGGCGCGTCAGGATGCGGTCGAGCGCGCCTTGGTGCATCGGCATTTGCAAGACGGCAGCTTGGTGCTCTACGATCTGACCTCGACCTACTTCCACGGACGCACCTGTCCGTTGGCAAAATTGGGCTATTCGCGAGATGGCAAGAAGGGCCTGCTGCAGATCACCATCGGTCTGCTGTGCACACGCGATGGCTGCCCAGTGGCAGTCGAAGTCTTCGAGGGCAACAGCGGCGACCCTGGGACCTTCACCGCCCAGGTGGCGAAGGTGCAGAATCGCTTCGGTCTCTCACGCGTGGTCTACGTGGGCGACCGCGGGATGATCACCAACGCGCGGATACGTGAAGATCTCGCCGGTCTGCCCGGCATCGGCTGGGTCACCTGCCTGCGCGCGCCGGCAATCCAGGATTTACGGGATCAAGGCACGATCCAACTCGGCATCTTCGATCAGCAGGATCTGGCAGAGATCTCCAGCGAGACCTTTCCCGGCGAGCGCTTGGTGGTGTGCCGAAACCCGTTGCTGGCGGTGGAGCGTGGTCGCAAGCGCCAAGCGCTGCTGGAGGCCACCACCGCCGACCTTGACGAGATCGCCGCCCGGGTCGCCCGGGCGAAGAAACCGCTGCGCGGTGTCGCCGCAATCGCTCGCGCGGTCGAGCGAGCGCTCAGCCACCACA
>JACDEN010000601.1 GCA_013816415.1 Planctomycetota bacterium | reverse complement strand
CTCGATGATCGCGGTCGTCCCTCATTCAGCGCGATGCAGCAGCGCGGGACCTCGGCGGTGCGTCCGCCGATCGTCTACTTCATCTTCGACGTCCTCCACCTCGGCCGCACCTCGCTCTTGGATCTCACCTATCTGGAGCGGCGCGAGCGGCTGATGGACCTGAAGCTCGCCGACCGGCATTGGCAGACGCCGCCGCATCATCTCGGCAATGGCAAGGCGCTGCTGGCGGTGGCGAAGCGGCAGGGCCTGGAGGGCGTGCTCGCGAAGCGAGCGACCAGCCGCTATCGGCCGGGCGAGCGCAGCGCCGACTGGATCAAGGTGAAGCTGACGATGCGCGAGGAGTTCCTGGTCTGCGGCTACCTGCCCGGCGCCGGAGCCAACGCCGGATCGATGGGCTCGCTGATCCTCGGATACCATGCGCGCGGCGGCCGTGACGGCTCGCACCTGGTGCATGCGGGAAACGTCGGCACCGGCTTCACCCTCCAGCAGCGGCGCGCGTTCAAGGATGTGCTCGACCGCACCGCGACCGCGCGCAGTCCCTTCCGCTCGGCGACGATCCCGAAGATCGCCGTCTATGCGCAGCCGACCCTGATCGCGGAGGTCGAGTTCAGCGAGTGGACGCACGACGGCAGCGTCCGCCATCCGCGCTTCGTCGGCCTGCGCGTCGACAAGCCGCTGGACGAGGTCGAAGACCCGCGTCCGCGCGCGGCTCCGGCTCCGGCCGCGACCATCAGGCCGCGCGGCCGATCCTCGAAGCCGACGCGGCGTTCCCACTCCGAGAGGTAGGGCGCCAGGAAACCGAGGCGCTGCACGTCGTCGTCGCAGGTGGACGGCATGACCCGAACCTGCTGATCCTGATGTCGGGCGTCCTCCGCCGGCGGCGCACGCGGCGGCTTCGGTTCGCGGTCAACGCCGACTGTGGCGCGATCGCGATTCGTGACTAAGCACAAATTTACCATTTCGTACATAATTCTTATTTTGACTCTGAATTATTGGATAACTTCATGACACAATGATGCCATCAATCAGCGGCTTCTCGTCACCAGCCCATCGAGGCTCCCGCCCTGCGCACCGGCGGGCCGCCGGAGATTCAACGCGGAGAAACAGGCCATGAGCGCTCCCGCTGTGAAACGTCGGTCATCGGCGCCCCGTTGGCAGACGGTGCGCGACGGTGCGGTCACGCATCTGCACGACACCGCTCCCATTGGATGGCGGGGACTGACCCCGCGTGCGGTGTTGGCGGACGGTCCGGAAGACTACGCGTTCTGCCGCGTCCGCCTGCGGACGAGGATGTCAGGTTCGGGGCTCATGGCGCAGTGCGAGATCACCAACACCGGCACCGAGCCGCTCTCCGTGCGGATGATCCGCTGGGTCAGCGACATATCGGCGCTGTATCCGCCGCCCACCCTGCGCTTCCCGAAGTCGCTCGAACCGTCCTATTTCTCGACCGAGAACTTCCGCGGCGACTACTTCGCCACGACCACCACGCGCGGTGAGCACTTCTTCAAACCGCTGCCGCACGAAACCGTGCTCATCGGTTGCTCGGAGGACGCGGTCTTCCCGGGCCTTTTCATCGGCAGCGGCACCGAACCCGTCGGTCTCTTCTGCGCGGCCGCATCGCGCGACTGCTTCCACACCGTCTTCCGCCTCTACGGCGGGGACGGCGTCGAGACCTGGAACTTCGAGATCGAGGAACTGCCGAGCGGACAGGCCCATCTGATCGTGGCACCCGGCGCGACGATCCGGGGTGAGCGCATCTTTTTCGATGCGGTGCCGACCGCGGATCCCCAGCAGGCGACCGGATTGTACTACGCCGCCCTGCGGGCAGATGGCGTCTTCGACCGCCTGCGCGACAACCCTCTTGCGAAGAGCCGGATCTGGTGCAGCTGGAACTTCGGCTACTACGCGAAGATCGACGAGACCGAGGTTCTGAAGCAGCTGCCGATCCTGCGCGCGCACTTCCCTATGGTGACGTTCGTCCAGGTCGATGACGGCTACCAGGATGTGTATCCCAGCGGCCAGCATCGTCAGATCGACCTGCTCTACGGCTCGGAGACCGGCTACAACCCGAAGTCCTTTCCGCACGGGCCGCGGGATCTCGTGCAGAAGATCAAGGCTGCCGGCCTGAGGCCGGCGACGTGGATCGGCTTCTGGTGTTCGGGCAGCTCTCCGATGCTGCGCGACCACCCCGACTGGGTCCTGCTCGATGACATGGGCCGCCCCTTCACGTACCGCTCGTCCTTCGCCGGCGGCGGTGACGGCATGGATCTTCGCGTCCTCGACCCCTCGGTGCCCGCGGTGCGCGCGTACGTCGAGCATCTCTGCGCGACCGTGTTCGGCGTCTGGGGGTTCGAGGGGGTGAAGCTGGACTTCTTCACTTTCGCTTTCCAGAGCCGCCGGGTGCGCTACCGCTATCCGGGAAAGACGGCGCCATTCTACCAGCGCTGGCTGGTGGATACGTTCCGCAAGCATCTGCCGAAGGACGGATTCCTGGGCCTGTGCAGCGTCGCTGGTACCGGCACGCCGTTCTTCGGCGAGGGCGCGGACTACTTCCGCAACGGCGAGGACATCAGCGAAGGCGAGTGGGCCTTGGCGAAACGCATCGCCTTGTGGACGGTGAACACCAACATGCTCCTGCAGCAGCATCCGGTGCTGGTCAACGTCGACTCCATCGGCTGGGGGCCGAAGTTCGGCGAAACGGAATGGCATTCATTCTTGAATCTGTGCGCCGTGACCGGCGGCGCGCTCGAGGTATCCGGAGATCTCACCCGCGTCAGCGACCATCGGAAGGCGCGCCTCAGCAGAACCCTCGCACTGTCCGATCCACGGAGATCCGTGCGCTGCCTGGATCTGCCGATGGGCCGCATCGTCCAGCCTCCC
>JACDEN010000600.1 GCA_013816415.1 Planctomycetota bacterium | reverse complement strand
GACCTCGCGTTCAACGTGCGCTGGGATCTGCCCGACCATCTCGCGCTGCGCGCGGGCTACGTCGACGAGATCGCCGCGCGTGCGGCCGCCGCCACGCATCACCTGAGCGAGGTGATGGCGGGCCGCGCTCCCGATCTCGCGGTCCCGCCACATCCGGATTTCGCGAAGCTCACGCTCGACGGCCGCTATTTCCGCGAGGGCGCCGAGCCGCGCATCCTGTTCTCGATGCAGTACCACAGTTCCGGCGAGCTGATGAAGTGGTTCGGTCCGGAAGGGTTTTCCGGCTGGATCTCGGCGGTCGGTGCGTCGCGCTACGATTTCCACGAGTCGCCGATCTGGCCGGTGTACCAGGCCGATCCGGGAACCCACCGCGTCTACGACGATTCCTGGTGCGGCCACATCATCCGCGACCAGAACTCGGCCGGCGGCACCGACCGCTGCGTGATCAACCTCGACCACCCGCGCATGCGCCTGGCGATCGCCGAGTCGATCGCCAGCATGTGCGCCCCTTTTGCCAAGCGCGGGCTGCCGCTGTTCCTGAATCTCGGCTTCGAATATTCGTATGTCGACTACAGCGCCTGGTCGGCTGAGAAGTTCCGCGGCTGGCTCGCCGCCAAATACCACGGCATCGCCGAGCTCAACGCCATCTGGAAGACCACCTACGCCGATTTTTCGGCGATCGACGTGCCGTCATTCGATTCCACGAAGCCGGAGACCAATTCAGCGCGGTACTACGACTGGGGCGACTTCAACCTCTGGCGCTTCACCGACTTCATGGCGTGGGCGAAAGGCGAGGTCCGCACGCACCTGCCCGCGGCGCTCACCACCACCGGCGGCGGCGAGCCGTTCGGCGCGGGCTTCTGGCGTCAGGGGCTCGACGAGGAGGGCCTGTTCAACGCCGGGGTCACCGACCTCTTCCTCTCCGAGACCGGCAGCCGCGCGCTCGGCGTGACCAGCGTGATGGACCTGCAGCGCAGCCTGGCCAACCGGCCGGCGCTGATCCTCGATCCGGAATACCACGCGCGCGGCAACACCTGCTCGCTGATGTTCTTCCACGGATGCGGCGTGATGGACTACTGGTGGTGGCCGGACGAGGTCGACGACTTCTACGACAGCTCGATGAAGCATTCGCCGGTGCGGCCGCTGAGCGAGGTGGCGACCGTGCTCCAGACCGCGTTGGATGTGCGCCGCCTGGCCCGATACTTCGCGCCATTCCCCGACGCCCCGGCCGAGATCGCGCTGCTGTATTCGCGCGCGTCGCTGATCCAGAAGCATCCCGGCGCGACCGGCGACAAGACTCCGTACAGCTTCGAGGTCGAGCGCACCTTCGAAGCCGCGACCACGCTCGACGCGCCGGTGGGATTCGTCTCGTCGCAGCGCGTGCTCGCCGGGATCCCGCCCGCGTGCAAGATCGTCGTCATCCCGGGCTGCCGCTTCATGGAGGAGGGCGTCTTCGAGCACCTCACCAAGTGGGTGTCGCAGGGCGGCACGCTGGTGGTGACGCCGTCGTCGCTGGTCGCCGACGAGTACGGACGCAAGCGCGACTATCTCGCGCGACTCGGCATCGAGGTGACCGCCGAGGAGGTGCCCGAGTTCCTCGCCGGACCGGCCAAGCGTGGCATCGAACAGACGGGCGAGCTGGATTTCATCCAGGGACCGGTGGTGAAGACGCTGGTCACCAAGGCGCCGGCGCGCGCGATCACCGCCGCCGCGGGGAGCCTGCTCGCCGATCCGCCCGAGCCGGTGAGCGCGGCCGGCGTCATCCAGACGGTGACGCCGGATGCCCACTGGACCGTCGAGGCCTCGTATTCGGGCGACGGTGCCGGCGGCCCCGCGGTGCTCTCGCGCACGATGGGCGCGGGCCGCGTCATCTACCTCGCCGCCCAGCTCTCCCTGCCGAGCCAGCGCTGCTTCTTCGATCGCCTGATGGACCGCGTCGGCTGCGCGCGGCCGATCCGCGCGCTGACGCCAACGGGCGGCGCTCCGGCGGGCGTCGAGTCGCGCACCGTGCCGTTCGAGGGCGGTCTGCTCACCTACGTGGTCAACACCACCGAAGCTCCGGTACCGGTGGTCCTCACCGCGAAGCAGCCGATCGGCGCGCTGTGGAACCTGAGCGCCGACGTGGCCGAACCATCGACGACGATCACGCTCGCGCCCTACGAGACGCGCATCCTGCGCTCGAAGCCGGCCCCCGCCCAACGCTGACCCGGCTCCGATCGCGATCCCTTCCGACGGGTGGAGTCGATGGCGTTAAGTTAGTGGGGATGGAACCGCCACGGCGCCACGGTTGAACAGCCAGGCAGGGGTGACTGGGCCGGTACAGCCGCCGATAGCCGCTCTTCTTCTTTCGAAACCGTGGCGCCGTGGCGGTTCAATTTCGGTTTCAATGTTACTAACTTAACGCCATTGCATCCGCCATCCGCAATCCGCCATCCGCCGCGGCGCCCCGCCGCTCCACCTCACCCCAGCCGTCGCGCCATCACATACGCTCGGCGCTTATCAGTCATGCGCGATTCCGCGATCCCGATCACCTCGACGCGTTGGCGTTCATGCGTCGTGCCGTCGATGACCGTGCGGATGGCGCCCAGGCGCACCTGCGGGGAATCGGTGACGAAATGGCAGGTGGAATCCGATATCAGGTGCAGGTTGCGCACATCCATGGGGTCATCGGCATCACTCATGCCGCACATCATGCCGGCCCAGGCCACGGCGGCATGGCGAATCAGCGGAAGATTGCGCAGCCAGCCTACATGTCCTGATCGGTTCCGCCGCGCGGCTTCTGCGGCTTCGGCTGCTTCTCCGGTATGGACGAAGGCGCCTCGGCACCGACCGCGTCACGGTCGACCAGGGTGATGCGGGTGATGCGTTGGACGCTGCAGTAC
>JACDEN010000599.1 GCA_013816415.1 Planctomycetota bacterium | reverse complement strand
CAAGGAGGCGGAGGTGAACAACACGCGGCTCGCCGCGCAAAAGATCGAGGTGTTGCCGCACGCCGAAGTCCTGGCGAAACTCAAGGACGCCGGGCTGACCGACGATGACATCGAACTACTGCTCACCCTGATGACCGAGAAGACCAACACCGTCGCGGGCGACAAGCCGCTGTCGGCCAGGCTGCTCTCCGGCGATATCCCGGACCGCATCGAAATCACATCCTTTCGCGGAACAAAGGGCACCATGCTGCTCAACATGGGACGCGAGAGCCGCCTCCAGACCGCGAACTTCCAGGGACGCCTGATCCGCTTCAGCGGCGCTGGCTGGCCGATGGGGTGGCACGTGCTCGATGTCCGTCTCACGACCAATTGAGGAGTGATGCCGCTGGCAGCCGAATGTCGGTTCCCTAGCATGAGCGCGAGGATCCCATGATGATCAGAGTGGCTTTATTGGCATTGTCCGCCCTGCTGTGCGCCATCGTCGGCTGTGGGCACAAGCCCCCTCCGGTCGTGGCCGTCGCACCGCTCGCCTTCGCCGAAGGCGTCTACACCTGCGATCGGCTGGTCAGCGTGCAGGGGAAGGGGCAGGTCACCGGCGACTTCAACCTCACCATCAAGGACGGCGCCGTGTCGGGCTCCGTCAGGCAGTCGACCCCGAATCTCAATGGGACATTGCCTGTAAACATTTCGGCGCCGTTCGATTTCACCGCTCCCATCAGCGAAGGCCCCAACGGCGATGTCGTCTTCGAGGCGAAAGGGGCCATCCCTCGTCGCACCGGCACCTTCGATGTGAGCGGGGTCGTCAGCCCCAAAGGTACCTGCGCGCTGACGGTGAATTCGCTGGTCGATTTCGACACCGCTCCAGTGGAAGCGATCACCGAGAACCGGCCGAAGCCGAAGACGTTCATCAAGAAGAAGTTCGAATTCCACTCCCAGGGTCTGGGCGCGAAACGCTGACCATCAGGCGCCGTTCCCGTCAGCTCGGCTGATTCTTGAATGCACCGCGGATATTGATCGCCGCCAGGCAGACCTGCAGCGCGATCAGCGCGTATGCGCCGTCATGCCAACCCCAAGCAACCCACAGGACATTGCTCAAAAGAAAGCACCAGAACCCCCAATTGCGCTCGCCCTTCCGCTGAGACCCGACCTGCCAGGCCGCGACCACCGTGACGAACATGGCCGGCCATTGAATCCATGACATCCATTCCACGGGTCCCCCAATCCACGGCAGTATCGTACGATGCGCTTCGTGAGCCTGCAGCCGGGACCGAGCGAACCAGTGGATCCGGCGCATCCTTCAGCGCTGCCGTCGCCCTCGTGGCCAGGCGTCGTTCCTGGGTGCCGCTGAAGTTCTCCTGCGCCTCTCCCGCGCTTTCATTGTCATCGTATCTTCATATGAAAACATGACTTGGATGGCATCTTGGCGGCCGGAGCAGCTGCGGATCCCGGCGCGGGCGGTCGGACACAGGACTTCCGGTTTCGGGGTATGCTTTCGCATGCGCCTTCCCCAGGTGGTGACGTGATGGTGACTCCTGACAAGACCTCCCGGATCGAGAGCAATCAGAAGGACCTCCGTGCGATGCGCATCCGTGAGGACATCCTCAAGGCGACCGCAGACCTGAACCAGCTGGCCGGTCTGCCCGCCGACAACTCGAAAGCCGCCCTCATCGCTTCCCTCCAGCGGCGGATCGACGAATTGCGGAAGGAACTGATCGCCGAGATGAAGGCGACCGACAAGCTGAGATGACGGTACGCGCTGCGGCGGCTCCGGCGCTCAGGGCGGGATGATCGGTTGTCGACGGCTCAGATCCGTCGATCAATCACCTAGTCATCTTTCGTGCGGAAAATCCGAGCTTTCTGCGTATCTTCGAGTCTGCGATCGAAATATGACTGCGCGATGACGGTGAAGACCTGATCGATGTAGTGGGAATCGAGCCCCTCCTTGTCGCCCCATGCCCGACGATCCTTCATCATCTGCAGGAATGGATCCATCGCCCGGGCATTGATGGCCTCGGGCCCGTATTGCTCAGCGATCCGCTCACCGTACTCGCGCCGCTTGCGCAGCAGCGCGATGAGTTCGCGATCGAGCAGATCGATCTGTTCCCGGGTGACGACCGGGTTCGCACAGTCCTTCGGATCGATCAACGGCATGACCCATGTCTCCCAGGATGGAATATATCATCGGCGGGGTTCATCGAAAGCTTTTGCCAGCGTTTCAATTGCTCCGTCTGGCGTTGACTGCGACGACGGATCATCTTGCCCCGCCCGCGCCAACTCCCAACGAGTGGACGGAGGGACGCGCCTAATTTCGAGGCCTGAACATGAGGAAGCGAAGGTGTAGGAGGGGTTAAGGAATGGTGAAGAAAATGATGAGTCGGGATCCATTCCCAGAGCCCTGGGATGCCCGGATCGGGCGGCACGCTTGATGGAGCCGATGAAACCGTTCCAGGTCTTGGTATCCTCGGTCCATGATGTAGTAGGCACCGGGTTCTGGCGTGAGCACATCCAGCGCGTTGATATCGTGTACTTTACCGTCTGTTATGTGAATGAAGGTCGGGATCGATCCTCGCAAATCGATCAGCGTATGCAGCTTCACGGCAGCCTTGGTCCGACGAAACTTGGCCCAAGGGAACAATTCCAGGCAGAGGTCTATGGTGGTGGAGTCCAGCGCGTAGATCGTCTGCGACAGATCGGCAACGGCAGGATCATTGGCGTACAGTTCTCGCGCTTCGGCAATCAATACCTGAGCGAAGTCGGCGAAGATGCGCCAGTCCCGGCGCTCGTTGGCATCAGCCAGCGTGGTACGACAGACAGTGCCACGAATTCCGAGATGGTAGAGTTTGGTCGGAACAGCCCGCAAGCAGGATTCAATGTCCCGCAGAC
>JACDEN010000598.1:2271-2883 GCA_013816415.1 Planctomycetota bacterium | reverse complement strand
TCCCGTTCGTGCGCGACGCGATCACCCTCGACGGCGACCTCGCGGAATGGAAGGACATCGCCGGCCTCGAGCTGCATCAATGCGGCGCCGACCGTGTCCCCGACGGCTCCGCCAAGGGCATCGCCACGCAGGTGGTCAAGGTGGCGTGGGACAACACCGGCTTCTATCTCGCCTACGACGTCAAGGACGTCGATGGCAAGGTCACCAAGGCCCATCCCGACAATTTCTGGGAGGGGGACGGCGCCGAGATGTGGTTCGACGGTCTCAACACCAAGGACAAGCACCGCGGCACCGCGTGGACGCAGCAGTTCTGGGTGTGGCCGTTCGGCGCCGATGGCGACGACGCCATGGTCGGCGGCGAAGCGGTCCGCGAGGACGGCAAGCCGAACATCTGCCAGGGATTCGGCTCCTCCGAGATCCAGCGCGCCGCGCGGCCGACCGCCGACGGGTACACCATGGAGGTGCACATCCCGACCGCGCGCCTGCACAATCTCGAGCAGCAGCCGGGTCGCATCGTCGGCTTCAACCTCTCGATCTGCACCGGCACCAAGGTCATCTATTACTGGGGCGGAACCTTCGAGGTGCGCACCAGCGAGCGCCCCGACACCTGGG
>JACDEN010000598.1:0-2261 GCA_013816415.1 Planctomycetota bacterium | reverse complement strand
CGAGCAGCCGGGCGCCGAGCCGTCGAAATCCTCGCGCGGTCTGGTCATCGGCGAGCCGCTGCGCATCCGTGTGACCGACCCCGACATGAACCTCGCCAACGGCAAGCGCGACAAGATTTCCGTCACCGTCGCCACCCAGAGCGGCGACCGCGAGATCGCAGTGCTCGAGGAGACGAATGAGAAATCAGGCGTCTTCGAAGGCGCGCTGCCGTCGGTGCTCGCGCTCGGCGACCAGATCCCCGGCGTGCTCTCGCTGTACGAAGGCGAGAACGCCATCGTCACCTACGTCGACCAGGCGCGCGCCGACGGCAGCCGCAACGTCGAGGTCAAGCTGACGGTGGCGACGGCTGCCGGAACACTCGACCTCGCCGGGCATTGAACGCGCGACGTCGGGAATCCGGCTCGCATCGTCACGCTCCGCGCGAGGTGGTCCTGCGCACGAATCCCAGGGCCAGCAGCGACAGCACGATCGCCGTCCCTGAACCGAGCCCGCAGCCGCGCTGCGTGCCCTCGCCATCGTCGACCGTGGCATCCACGGGCGCATCCTCGCTCACCGTCTCGATGAGCTCGGCGACCGAGGCGCCGGCGTAGCCGACCGGGAACAGCCGGGCCTTCGCCCAGTCCGCGTGGTCGTAGGCGCCACCGTCGCCGCCATCGGTGACCACCAGGCGCAGGTCACGCGCGCCGGTCACGTCGATCGACAGCGATCTGGTCGCGGTGGTTCCGCGCATCGTCCGGCTGCCGTAGCGTTTCACGCCGTCGACCCAGATCTGGAACGCGACCGAGCCGTTGGCGCCCACCTCGTCATCGACGCCGATGTCGGTGAGGAAACGGGTGTAGAGGCCGTCGAGGGCATAGCGCACGTCGGCGGCGGCATGCATGCCGAGACCCTTCGCCGAGACCACGCCGGCGAGCGTCAATGGCCGTCCGTCGCCGCCGGCGTTCTCGCCGTTGGAGCGGTCGCGTTCCACCGGGCCCCAGCCGCTGGTCGCGGCCGTCCAGGTGAGATCGCTCAACCACACCGCCTGGCTGGGCGTGGGTGTCGGCGGCGGTTCGGGCGTGCGATTGAACGCGCCGGAGACGTCCTGCCCGAAGCCGCGCCATTCGCTGTCGGTGCGCCAGTCGTTCATCCAGGCGAACGGATGTGAATTCTGTCCCAGGTAATACGTGTCGTTGGTCCAGCGGTTGTTGCGGCTGGTGAACACCGCGGTGTCGCCGACATCCTGGACGATGCCGGAAGCGCTGAGGTAGCCCGAGGCCGGCACCGTCTCCTGCACCACCAGGTTGTCGTGCACGTTCAGGTTCTGAACCAGGTACGGTCCGTAGGCCCCGGCCCCGCGACCCTGCTGGATGCCGACGATACCGTTGAAATTCCCGCGCAGGGTGTTGCCGACGACCTCGACGTCGGGCGAGGCGTGGACGCCGATGCCGGCGTTCCACAGCCAGCCGCGTCCGGCCCAGTCGCCCCAGCCGTTGCGAAGCACCGTATTGCCGCGGATCACCGCGCGGTAGCTGATCTCGTGGACGATGCCCTCGTTCTCGTTGTCCTCGACGCGGTTGTTCTCGTACAGCGTGTCGATGTTGTCGGTGTCGGTCCACAGACCCGGGCCGCCATTGTGGTGCGAGAAGTTGCCGCGCACGATCAGGCGCTGGGTCAGCGCCCACTTGGTGCCGCCCGCCTCCCAGCCGGGGTTGATGCGCGCGAAGTTGTTGTGATCGATCTCGTTGCCCTCGACCAGCAGATCGGCGCCGTTCCCGCCGATGCCCATCTGTCCATTGTCGTGGACATGGTTGCGAGCCGCGTGCCCGCGGTCGCCCATGCCGATCCCGAGGCCGTGGTTCAGGCGCACGTCGCAGTTGGCGATCGTCCAGTCCGCGCCGTGGAACTGCCCGCCGATCGCGCCGACCTGCGGCTGGTTGGCGTATTTCTCGATGCGCAGATTGCGGATGGCTACTCCGCCGGAGGTGCCCCAGAAGGCGAGACGCGTGACGCTGGTCTCGACCGTGCGGCCGGTCGGATCATCGGCAAAGTAGATAGCGTCAGCGGCGTAGTCGAAGTACCACGAACCTGGAGCCACCGCTGCGAGCGCGGTGACGTGCCGCAGCGGACGGTCGTCGATGAACAGGTCCTCGGGATATGTCGCGCCGTCGAAGCCGGGTTGCGGCTCGCCATAGACCTGCCCCTGCTGAGTCTGCCCGGTGGCCACCCACAGCGATCCCGAGCGCGAAAAGGCGGTGAGCAGCCGCGCGCCGCTGAGCAC
>JACDEN010000597.1 GCA_013816415.1 Planctomycetota bacterium | reverse complement strand
ACGTTGGATACCGGTACGCCTGAGCGAGCAAAGAGTCGGGGCAGCGTGGTCCGCGAACCGGTGGAGGCTTTAACACCGACGAAATCCGGCCGGCCCTGACTGAAATCCACCTCGGACTCGACGCGGGCGAAGGATGAGAACGGACGCTTGCCCTCCTTGAGCACGGCGTGGAAGCGCCGCCCCATGCGGGCTTCGGTCAATGGCTCAGATTCGCACGGCATCGCGGAATAGCTTGATGGATCGTCGCCAGTTTTCCAGATGAGATGCGGGTGAACGCTGCTCAAAGGGAATGCCCTTGTTTTCGATCTGTTTACCAAGCGCAATCCCACGTCGCAGCAGGTCTTCAACCCGTTCCATGCGCTCAGTAGGCGTTTTCCCAGCCTGTACTTGAGTGAGTCCGCGACCAATGCTGGCCCAGTGGTGCATGGTGCTGGTGGTCAGGGTCCAGGCTTGTTCATCCGGCATGCGAGTATCATTGGCCGTGTTACTACGGATGCGCTCGAAGAGACCTGCGTGGCTCACCGCAAGCACCTCGGGATTGATGAGCAAGGAATCGAACAATGGCATCGACGTGAAGCGTTTACGGGGCGTACGTCCGAAGCTCGGCATCCATCGCTGACGATGAAACGAACGCAGGCTCTGATGCCAGCCACAAGCGGTAGCTTCAGCACCTGCTGCCTGGGCGAGAACGCCGACGAGATCGGTGTAGCCAACCACAACACGGAAGCCGTCGAGCGTGCCCAGGATATGGCAGCACCACAGTAGGTTGGCCAACGCCCGTTCCTCGAAGATCTGGCTGTATCCCGGATTCAGCCGCTCAACGATCACATAAAAACCGGCCGGTGCTGGGTCCAATACCCGCAATCGGTCTACGAATTCGCGCACCGCCTCGGTGCGCTGTAAGGCGTCCTCACGAATCAGCAGCGTGACCAGCAGCGGTTTCCCGACTCCCTGCTCGGCATGGTGGGCACAGGATTCCTGCGCCATCATGTACGAGATCTGGGAATATGGCTCAGCGTCGAGCGCTGTGATCGGGACGGTCGGAGTGACGACGGTCGTGACGCCCCGCTGGTATTGCCAATCCAAGACCGCCCCGACCAACTTCGGCGTAGCCCGCAGAGTGAACGACGCTGGCTTGAGCACCTTGGTCGGAAACCACGGATACTTTTTCAGTTTGGTGTCGCGGGTACCGCTGAGGGTCGCCACATACACCTGTGGATCGATCATGAGTTCGGCCGTGGGCGATGCCTCATGACAGTCGCTCACCAGGGTGTCGAGGGCGTCAGGCTCTTCGTTCGCGGGGCTGAAGATCGCGCCGGTGACCAAGCCTTGGCGCAAGCCATCGACCAGGATCGTGCTGGTAACACCTCCGCGCCGGGACCCGTGCTGAGCGAAAAGGGTCATGGCTGCACTCCCAGGTTTCGGGCGACGGTTTGCAGAACATTCTCGACCTGGGATAGACGCGCGTACCGCAGTTCGAAATCAGCTTGGATCATGCGCATCACCATCTCACTGAACGCCGGATCAGTGTCGGGAGCCACATCAGTGAGGCGTGCAGGAAGTTCGCGCATCAGGTGGCGGGCATTGGTCACGGTGCGACCCTGAGTGCGGGCACCATAGGGATGCTGCGCGGCGAGGGCTTCGTACAGGACGATGCCGAGCGAGAACAGGTCAGCGCGGAAGTCGACGCGCGAACGGAGTTCAGGATCGTTGATTTCGGGCGCGGCAAACGCCAGCGTGCCCAGCCACGCTCCGGTTTCAGTAATGGTCTCAGCCTGGATGTCGAGCGCGAGGCCGAGGTCGATCAGTACAAAGCGACCGTTAGCCCGGCGCATGATGTTGTGGGGCTTGATGTCCCGGTGCACCACTTCGCGGTCCCAGAGAGCGGTGATCCCGATGATTCCGTCCAGCGCCAAGCGCACGACGTGCTCTTGGGGCATGCGCTTGGTGCCTTTGGCCAGAAACCGGTCAAGATCCTCACCTTCTATCCAGGCTTCGGCGTAGGCCATGTAGACTCGTCCGCGATCCGGCAGTGCGAGTAGATGCCGACCATCGATGGCGATCAGCGGCACCACGCAGGGCGAGTCGATGTGGGCCAGTAAATCAACCTCGCGCCGCAACCGTGACGGCACCAAGTGATCCTCAGGGGAAAGCCCCCCTGGTTCTTCCTGGTCCTCTGGCTCATCTATGAGCAGGGTCGATGCCTCGCCGGTCAGTACGGTGCTGGCGGCGGCGTCCACGAGCGGTTCGAATGAATCGTGGTCAGCCAACACCACCTTGAGTGCAACGGTCTGGCCAGCGATGATCGCCTTGAATACCTGCTTCTGGCCACCGTGGCCAAAGTCCTCTACTGCCGTAATCGCAGGCATCAGGCGGCGGATCTCGTCGACGGTCAGACTGGGGACGCGGGCAGGGGTCATAGGTCAGGTGTCCAGGTGGAAACGTAACGGGTGCCGCGCTTCTGTCCCTCGATGCGACCGTGGCCTTCGGCGACAAGGCGCTGAAGCAGCGGGCAGACGCCGGCGGGCGTCAAGGAAGTTGCGGCCCGCGCATCCTCGCTGAAGGCGATTGTTAGGAAAGGTGATGCTCTATCCATGGGTTATCAGGCGTGACAAGCACACCACATCGATCTCAATTCGTCGGATGGCATTTTCGATCGCTCGGATTTGGTGAAGAAGCGGGTGCATCCGTATGGTCCGTCAGGACAACAGAAATTGATTGAGACGTTCAGTAATCTTAGCACGCCTTTGCTGTAGAAAGGCTTTATATTCGCTAAGGCGGCGCGACAAAACAACCTGACTAATTTCCTGACGATTCAGGGGCCACGGTGTAATTCCAATCGCCGTGAAAAGTTGCGGGCTTGAGTCGTACGTCCGCCAGTTC
>JACDEN010000093.1 GCA_013816415.1 Planctomycetota bacterium | reverse complement strand
CGGTATTCCAGTCGCCGTCGCCGCCATGGGTGCCACCGGCATTATAGGTACCATGTCCGGGCCCGGCGTTGTCAGCAAAGCCTTCACCGTCGGAATTCAGGGAGCCCGTGATGGTGAGCGTTCCCGCAGTGATGGTTTGACCGGCGCCGTTGCTGGCGGTGGAGGATCGGCGGACAATCACCGTTCCGCTCGCACCGATGGAGAACGTGCCGGTGACGGTGATCGCCGTCGCGGCGTCCTTGTCCGTATACAACGTTCCCGCATTGACGGTCAGGCCCGCGCTGGTGCTGATCGCCTTTTTGAGCGTGACGCTGCCGGTGAAGCCCGAATTCAATGAGATCGAGTTGACCGTGCCGGGGGCTGACGCGTCCCAAATGATCAACGCCGAGCCGCTCGCGATGACAACGTCGTCCGAACTGGTCGGCGCCGTTCCGCCCCAGTTGGCCGCCGTGCTGACGTTGGTGTCGCTGCCTCCGCCCGTCCATGTCGCCGTCGCGGCATCGGTGCTGACTGCGCCCC
Source organism: Planctomycetota bacterium (assembly GCA_013816415.1). Taxonomy (GTDB): domain Bacteria; phylum Planctomycetota; class UBA11346; order UBA11346; family UBA11346; genus JACCZE01. Next base: position 7,881 of record JACDEN010000093.1, on the reverse strand, counting down.
CGAGAAGCAGCATGCCGATGATCAGGCAAATCCACGAACGTCTTCCCTGCGTACGAACGTCCCTGCGCCCTGAAACAGAATCCGAGGACTGTGTGCCGATGATCGTCATGGAATTCCTAACGTGCGACGTTCATCGTACCAGACGATGAGTCGATGGAGAGACGGAGTGAGGCGGGACGATCGGACCGAATTATTTCCCATGGTCAAGCATTCGGCCAGGCAGTACGGAATGAATCCATCACACGATCAGGAAAAGGCACTTCCGCTTCAGGAAATGTAAGCGTAGCGTAAGGGAGACGGAGCCCTCAGAAACGATGCTGCCTGCTTTATAAAATTTATCCGTTTGATCGAAAGTGTTCCATTTGATGTAAATGGTTTCAAATGGGCATATCTATTCGATCTGATTACTGCCCTTGAAAATCAGGTCTGACGTAGCCGAACCTGATTTTTCTCAGCCGACCTACATATTAAGAATACGCAAATGTATCATCCGTTTCTAGGGATGATCGCCTGGCGCCTGGCGCATCGAACACTGACTCGGCTCCGGATAAATATCCCGATTACGGATGGAACGAGCCATGGTCGGTCTCTCGCATATTGATCGCCAACCGCTGTTTCATCGCCCAGTCCCGCCATATCGGATCGCTGGATCGCTCGATGATCGTGCTCAGATTGGCGACCTGGTCATCACTCGCGATGCCATTGTGCGCTTGGATCAATGCCGCCGTCTGGATCGCGGGCAAATAGCCGGGCTGAATTTCAAGGGCCGTCTTGCACGACGCGATGGCATCCTGTGATTTCCCTCCCTGCTCCAGGGCCATTGCCAAATTCACGCGCGGATCCGGATGCCCGGAGAGCAGCTTACCCGCCCACGTGAATTCGTTTGCCGCTTCGTACAATTTGCCTTTTTTCAGCAGTAAAACACCCAAATTATTATGCGCAGGTCCGTGATAGAGATCGGCCGTGAGCGCCTCATTCAAAAGCTTTTCAGTCTCAACGCCGTCCTTCTCGATGATCGTCATCGCCTTCTGAAACAGCCGCTCGCCCTCAGGGATGTTCCTCTGTTCGGCTGTTGCGTTCGGCGAGTAAGGGCCGCGCGCGGTCGATCCGCAGCCAGTCGAGAGACCCACTGCCACCGCGATGATTCCGACACACCAAAAAGCACGAATCGGAATCATGGGGACTTCTCCACGTATGGGGCAGCGAGGGCTACCGTATAATCGAATCGATTCAGGTCGAGGTCGGATTTAGTCGCTTCACGAACCGGGGCGTGCACCAATTGCAGTTCCGTGATGCGCCAGGGCGAGCGATGGGCATTCCAAGCGGCTAGCCACGACCCGAATTCTCCCGGACGCAGGTTCTGTAAGCTCACGAGCACGCTTTGGACACTGATACCCTGTTGGCGCACCTGTTGGTCGGCGCGGGGTTGGACGCCGCTGCAGGCCGCGATCGGCAATCCGGCCTCGACCAGCGCCTGCTGGGTACGCGCGACCAGATCGGCATCCGGACGAGGTCCGATCGACAAGCCATTCGACGAGGAGCGCAAAGAGGTCACGGTCGCGACATCGCCCACCACCTGCCGATGTTGGTTCACCGCTGTTACCACCTCCGCACTCGCACGTGATCGCACCTGGGCGCTCCACCCAAGAACGAGGACCAGGATCACAGCGACCACCGACATCACATACCAGAGGTGCCGGTCGCTCATTTGGTCACCGGCGCGACCGGGAGGAGGTTCAACGTGTAATCGGCACCCGTCGCTGTCTGCGTGGCCTGCACAGGCTCGGCCCGCCAGTGAACTGCCGCCACCCCCCCTCCATTGAGGGCCTGCGCCAAATGCTCGGCATCGCCCAAGGTGGCGGCGTGACCACGAACCACGATCCGTTGTGCCGTCGCGGTCAACGTCTCCACCTGGGTTCGCAGGTCGGTTGGCCAACGCCGCAAGCATCCCGCGAGGGACGCAGCGACATCCTGGAAGCGATCGAGATCCGCTTGGCCATGTTGTGCCTGGGTCAGCCGCCGCACTTCCATGGTCAATCGCGCCAGAGGATCCAAGCCCGTGGTCGATGGAGGCAGGGCCGCGGCGATGATCGTGTCCGTGGCATTACGGATATCGACCGCCTGACGGTGCATGAAACCCACCCGGCGCTGAGTGCCGACCACGATCAGAAGCGACATCAGGACCATCGCAGCGATCGGAACTATCACCGCGATCCGCCGCAGACGCCGACGTGCCAACGGTTCACACGCACCTGTCAAAAGATTCAGGCGATCAGCGAATGCACGATCGATACCGGCTGCCTGAACATGGGCGGGTATCGCATCCGGGGTCAATCGCCAGGTATCGGGCATCACATCAGTTCGCTTCGCGAGCTCACTGACCAACGTGTCGCGATCGATTCCGATAAGAACAACATCTCCAGATCCCGTCACCGCGGTTGCGGTGTGAAGCGAATCCACGGATACCGGCAAGACCTGCTCGCAGCGAAAGCGCCGGGCCGCCTCGCCCAGGCGTGCCCCCTGCGGGATGACGGCCCAATAGAGGCGGTCTGCCGGAATGTGCGGTACGGGCTCGGAAGGTCCTGGCGGAGTCGTCATCGCGCAAGTTCCAACCGCTGGCTCGTTCCGTGGTACGTGAGTACGACTGCGGTGCCGTCGATGCGGTCGACGTGGTACTCACCAACACTCTCGCCGAGCTTGGCATAGACCAACCCATTGCCGTCCTGCAGGTCTAATGCCGCAGTGATCGTATCTCCACGCTTGATAATCGAGAATAGCTGCGCTTTGAATGGAGTGGAGGCCGCGGACACCGGGGCCGTGTCCGTTGCCGGCCGCCATAAGGCGACATTCCACGCTTTCGCATCGGTCATGGTGACGTGAGTCGCTGATTCCGCTCGTGGGGTCTGGATCGCCAGCGCCGGCGCCGCAGGCATACCGACGACCGCCCACAGCACGGTCACGACCACCGCGACACCGCTCGCCCCCACGATCACGCCAACGACCATCCGCACGACGCGCCTGGGGTCAGTCGCGAGTGACGTCCGCCAAGAGGCCAACCGGTCAGCGATCCGCATCATGCCGTTGGATCCTGCGGAATCCGGAGCCGCTGCTAGCGAACACCGTCCACCAAGTGCGGTGCTGATCATTCCAGCGCACCGTAATAAGGGCATTCCAGCAATCGGAATGGTCGACCAACCGGATGCCGTTGCCCGCGGTCGGTTCTTTGTCCTTCTCAGAAATCGGTGTGAGATGATGCGTCCGCCGTGCTGCCAGCAGTTGCTCGACCCCCCCGCGTCCGATCAGGGAAAATGCCGCATACAGCAGATGCGTCGGTGCGGTATTGATGTTGATGCGCCCGTCGGAATGGGGCGCGAGCGCTGTCGCCAGGGCGATCGAGGGCGGTTGGATTCCCACATCGATGGGAACGTCTCCGGACATAACATCGGCGATGACGTCCGGCGCTTGCCAGTGCCACACCGGGCCATTGGGAGATTCCGGGAAGCGTTTCCCTTGCGGGAGCTCGATGCGCTCGAGGAGATCCGAAGGCTGTCCCGGCTGCGGACATGCCGTCACCGGAATGCGAATGCTGCTTATCGCCGGGGGCAACGCCTGGCGGAGCGGGTTGCCAGCACTGGCGAGATGGGCCGGCACTCCAGCCAGTCCGTCATAGAGGACCACCGTGATCCCGGCAACACCGGATGCCGTCTCTATGTGATCGGAGACGATCGTGATTCCCCGATCGGCTTCCATGGGGGTGAGCACGACCGCGGAGCCGTTACGTGCGATCCACCCGCGCGCAAGGTCTTCGCCATCGCTGAGTCCCTGCCACAGGTGGTCCTCAGCCGTGCCGACCAGGACAGCGGCCTGGGAGGCGCGCGTAGCTGCCAAGGCGATGGTCAGAGCTGACGCGATCACCGAAACGCTGACCAGAACGATCACCAATGCGACGCCGGTGCGGCTGGTCATGTGCCCCCTCCCAGATCGGCCTGCAGCGTGCTGGACTCCGCAGCATCCGCGTTACCGACAACACGTGCCCGCAGATGCAGCCCGCCGGTGTCATCGCGAATGAAGATGACATCGCAAAGCCGTGTCGTCACGAGACGCTGATGCGGCGCCTTCTCTCCAATCACCTCGGGTGTCCGCCAGAGTTCGTGATGCTCGGCATCGTATCGGTAGCTGACTCGCTTGGACCCGGGCGCATCTCCAGCGGCCTGATGAAAGGTCGCCAGCGTTAGGGTGGGGACGCCCCTCAGCTCGCTGTTCGCCTTCATGCTCGCATCGGTGGCCAACGGAGCGGCACTGATGTCATCACGCAGGAGAGCGACCGTCGCTTCCCAAGCCACGATGCCTTGGGCACGAGCGCGCGCGATCTGTCCCACCCGGCCAGCATGAACCAGCCAGCTGGCTGCGAGGGTGGTGATGACGACCAGAATCGACAGCGCGAGGAGGATTTCCAAGAGCGTCAAGCCGGCGGCGCGCTTCATGGGGTGCCCGCTCCAGGCTTCAGGCACAGACGTGTCGCAAGAACGTGTGCGGACGCTTCGGGTCCATCGGTGATCGATAAGGCGAGCCACTCGCGTGGTTGGGATGTCCACCGGAAGGCAATCGGGTCGCCGGAATCGACCTGCGGAGGAGCAGGATCACGTGCGTCGGTGGTCAATGGGACCGCGTGCAGCCAGCGCTCGGTGCCATCTGCTCCTGATACATCGAATTGGCGGGGTCCTTGATCCAAGGCCTTCAAAATGTCTGCACGCGTCACTTCGGCGATGTGATTTTGCTCCACCACCTGCGCGTCGAGCCGCAGGTGGTGTTGGGTCAGGCGATGCAGAATCGGCAACACGGCTGAGGCCGTGACAGCGAGAATCGTCACCGCCAACAGCGTCTCGATTAAGGTCAGGGCGCGGCGCATCAGGGCTCGTTGGACACGTGGACGAGTTCACCCGTGAGGCCCAGCCAGCACCAGGTGTCCTGCCGCTGACCCTGCCGACAGCGGATGGTGGCATCGGCGCTGCGTCCGTGGGAATCGATGAGCACATGATCGATGATCGTTCCTGTCTCGTCGCACCATTCGAGACTCACTCCTACTGGGACGGTCACATTCGACAAATCGTCCCGTCCTCCGACACGCCAGCCTCGATCGTGGAGTTCCAAGGAAATGGGGGCATTCCCGCGCGCGGACATGCGAATCATGTGGCCGTGATCCGATAGCGCATCGATCGCTTGGGCAATCGGATCGGTTCGGCCGGCGTGCGCCAGTCCAGTCAGGCCTGCCCCACTGATCACGCCAAGGAGAACCACGACCGCGAGGATCTCCAGCAGTGTGAATCCAGAATTGCGGATCACGGCTTAGCGTCGCCAAGATTGGCCGAGGACACATCCGCTGCATCGCCGGTGCCCCCCGGCTGGCCATCGGAGCCGTAGCTGACCACCTCGAACGCATGACCTTCGGGCCCGGGCACGATATAGAGCAGGGCCTTCCCCCAGGGATCAATGAGCTTGGCAGGCTCGATGTAATAGGATGCGTCTGGCGCTGATGATAGGGCTGAAAGCGTGCCGGCATCCGGAAGCCGATGTTTCTCCAGCTGGTATAACTCGATCTGTCCTGCGATTTGACCGATTTGTGTTTTTGCGATCTCGCGCTTCGCCTTGCCCATTTTTCCAGAAAAACTGACGGTCAATACCACCGCGAGCATCCCGAGGATCACCACCACCGCTAGGATTTCGATCAAGGTCATTCCGGATCGTCTCATACCAGATCTCCCAATTGCACGATCGGCAGGATCGCTGCCAATGCGATGATGCCAATCAGCATCGCCAGGACTACGATCGCCAACGGCCCCAACAGTGTCGCTACCCGCTCAATCGTGCGATGTGCGGTGCGTGCATAGCGCTCGGCGATGCGTTCGAGCATGGTGGTGAGTTCGCCGCTGCGCTCTCCCAACTGCAGGAGCTGGGCAAACTCCGGCTCCATCATGGGGCTGGCACCGACCACGCTGGAGAAATCCTCACCACGACGAATGGCATGAGCCGAGTCGACGAGGAGCTGTCGGAGCGCTCCAGCATCTGCGGTCTGCGCGGTCGCTTCAATGGCTTCCAAGAGAGGCATGCCGCTGCGCTGTAAGCGCGCGAGCGTGAATGCGAGTCCGGCGATCTGTCCTCGCTGCCGCGCACGGGCGATCAGGTTCCCATGGATGATGGCTCCCAGGAAACCAGTTCGCGGAGTCCGATGAACCAGTGCGGCGAGTCCTGCAATCAGGGCGACGATTCCGACTAGGATTAGCGGCCACCAGTGAGCAACCGTCTGACCCAGCCACACTAGGTGGACTGTCAGCGGCGGTGGGGGCTGGTGAGCCTGCGTAATCAAAGCCAGCAGTTTTGGTAAGGGGCCGATACTCAAGAACACCACCGCGATCAGGCCGAAGGCCAATAACACCACCGGATAGGCCAAGGCGACGAAAAGCTTCTGACCGATCGCGCCGCTCTGTTGATGGAATTCGGCGAGGCTGATCAACACACCGGATAGATCACCTGCCTGCTGTCCCGTCCGCAGCATCGCCACATCTAGAGCATCGAACCACGATGGGCTTTCCTCGCACGCATCGCTCAGCGGAACACCTTCGCGCAAACGATCACGCAGACCTCGGAGCATGGTGCGCTCAGCGCGGCTGCGGGTTTGGGACATCGCCAATTGCCCAACCGCCTGCTCCAACGGCAAGCCCGCGTTCACCAACGTCGCCAAGGCATCGAAGAGATCGGCGCGGACGAGTTTGCGTGTGCGGCGGGTCCGGGCGTGCCAGCTGGCGACCAGCGGTTGAGCCCAGGTCGGTACCCGTTGCTTGACGCCGACTGGGTCCAGAGCCTCGACCTGAAGGCCAATGCGGCGGAGCGAAGCGCGTACCGCATAGGCGGATTCACCACTCTGCTCCCCCTGTCGGACCCGTCCCGTCACCGCTTCGATCGCGCGATAGCGGAAGGTCTGTTGACGCGTGATGACAGGAGCGTCGGTCATGGCTAGCCGTTGATGACCCGTTCGATTTCGACCGCGGTGGTGCGCTTGGCGGCAATGAGTGCCTTCCCTTCATCTGCAAGCGTCCGCATTCCTTGAGCGATCGCCGCCTGCCGCAGCTCATCGAGCGATCCGCGCCGATCGATGATTTCTTTCACCGCCTCGGTCATGACCAATAGCTCAAAGACACCGACGCGACCTTTGTAGCCCGACCCCGAGCACACGCCGCACAGTACGCCCTCGGTGCTCCCGGTCCCAGTGCAGACGATGCACAGGGTCCGTACCAGACGCTGTGCCAATACCGCAGAAAGCGATGCCGCAACCAGGTAAGGCTCGACCCCTAGGTCGATCAAGCGGGTGACCGCACTGACCGCATCGTTGGTGTGCAGCGTCGAGAAGACAAGGTGGCCGGTGAGACTGGACTGGATGGCCATTCGCGCGGTCTCGGCGTCACGGATCTCACCAACCATGATGACATCGGGATCCTGACGCAGGATATGTCGAAGGCCCGTCTCAAAATTGACCCCCTTCTTCAGGTTCACCTGACTTTGACTGATCGGAGATCCCAAGGCGTTCAATTCATATTCGATCGGATCCTCGATCGTCATGATGTTCCGCTCACGTGAGTCGAGCTGCCGCAGCGTCGAATAGAGCGTCGTGGTCTTTCCCGATCCGGTCGGACCCGTGACCAGGATGATGCCGCTGGCGCGGCGCGCCGCTTCGAGAAAGGGCCGGGCGATCAGCTCGGGCATACCGAGGCGGGGAAAGTCGCAGAGGTGATTGGTGCTATCGAGCAGGCGCAACACCATGCGCTCGCCGTAGGCGGTGGGGAGCGAACTGATGCGCAGGTCGATGGTGCGTTCGCCGATCACCAC
>JACDEN010000596.1 GCA_013816415.1 Planctomycetota bacterium | reverse complement strand
CCGTGGGACCGGAACAGCGCGGTCGGGGACTGGCCAGGATCCTCGTGCGCGCGCTCGCGCGGGCGGCGCGCGCGCGCCGGTGCACGACGCTCTCGCTCGAGGTGCGCGAGCACAACGCCGCGGCGCGCGGGGTCTACGAGAAGCTGGGATTCACCGCCGAGGAGCATCTGCCGGAATATTACGAGGATGGCGCCCACGGGCTGCGCTATCGCGCTGCGATCGGGCGCCTGATCCGATGAGGCGGAGTCAATGCGGAGCGGCGAACCCGTCGTCGGGATCCTTGTCGTCGTTGGTCCATTTCCCTGCGCCGTAATTCACCTCGGTGTCGAGGACTTCCGCGTCCCCGATCGACAATTTATCGAAGGTGTCGCCCTGGTAGATGACGACCGGTCTGCGCTTGTCGAGACCGAACGCGCCCGGCGGGAACCGCCATCCATGGGTCTTGAAGTAGCGGTCCTTGTAGGTCGAGCCGAGGAACAACGAGCTCGGGGGATTGCCGCTACGATCGCTGATCAGGGTGCAGCGGACCATCAGGTGATCTTCGTCGTTATGGGTCTTCTCGTCGGCGGACAGCCAGGTCGGATCCATGCTGATGAGCTGGAAGGGGAAGGGGTCGCCGTCACCGCGCGGGTGGAAGCGCACCCGCATGTCGAACTCCTTCTTGAGCATGGCCTCGGGAATGTTGAGCTTCTTCGACTGCTCCCGGAAATCCATGTTGCGCCAGCGCCAGACCGGCAGCGCCATCGGCGCCAGGTACCACGCCAGCAGCGCGAGCGGCACGAGGACGATGAGCGTCGCGATCTTGCTGGATGAGCTTCCGGCCATGCCCCGGACTATCCCGGTGCGCGCCTCCAACACAAGAGGGCCAGGCGACCATCAGCGTGCGGGAACTGCGAATCCATCGGGATTGCCGCTCTGCCAACGCCAATGGTCGGCGCACATCTCATCCAGGCCGCGCGTCGCCTTCCAGCCGAGCAGGCGCTGTGCGAGCGTGGCGTCGGAGTAGCAGGTCGCGATGTCGCCTGGCCGACGCTCGGCGATGCGGTACACGATGTCCCGCCCCACGGCCTTCGACGCCGCCTTGACCAGGTCGAGCACCGAGTATCCGATCCCGGTGCCGAGGTTGATCGCGGTGCATCCCGGCAGTCGCCGGAGCGCATCGAGCGCCGCCAGGTGGCCGAGGGCGAGGTCGACGACGTGGATGAAATCGCGCACGCCGGTGCCGTCGGGCGTCGGGTAGTCGCCCCCCCACACGTTGAGGTGGGGGCGCTTGCCGACCGCGACCTGCATGACGAAGGGCATGAGATTGTTGGGGACGCCCTTGGGATCCTCGCCGATGCGTCCGCTGGGATGGGCGCCGACCGGATTGAAATAGCGCAGGAGAGCGATCGACCAGCCCGGCTCGGCGATGGCGAGGTCGCGGCAGATCTCCTCGATGAACAGCTTGGTGCGACCGTAGGGATTGGTCGCGTGCAGCGGCATGTCCTCGGTGACCGGGACCCGCTGCGGATCGCCATAGACGGTCGCCGACGACGAGAACACCAGCCTGCGCACCTCGCGGGCCTGCATCGCCTGCAGCAGGTGAATCGTGCCGGTGAGGTTGTTGTGGTAGTAGCGCAACGGCTGGGACACGGATTCGCCCACCGCCTTGTGGCCGGCGAAATGGATCACCGCATCGATGCGCTGGCGCGCGAACACCGCGTCGAGCGCGGCGCGGTCGAGCAGGTCGATGCGATGGAATTCGATCGTCCTGCCGGTGATGTCTTCGGCCCGCCGCAGCGCCTCCTCGGAGCTGTTGTCGAGATTGTCGACCACCACCACGCGATGGCCCGCCTGCAGGAGTTCGACGCAGGTATGGCTGCCGATGTAGCCGGCTCCGCCGGTGACCAGGATGGTGTCCGTCATGCCGCGAGCCTATGCGGCGCCGGCGCCAACCAAAGCCGGCGGGGCCGCCCCTACACGCCCGCTGGACGCGGGGTCAGGATCAGGCGGATCGCGCGCTTGAGCAGGTCCTGGCGCGAGTACCCGGGCAGGCGCCGGAGGATGTCCTCATCCAGCCGGCCCTCGCCCTCGAACAGCGCGTCGTTCGCGGCGACGACGAACAGCGGCGTGAATGCCGCCAGATAATCGCTCTCACGCCAGCCATTGCAGAAATCGGCGACCGGAAAGCGCCGGTCGAGCAGGTGGTCCCACGGCGGCACACGCCGGCTCGGGGCCGTGTCCGGGGCCTGCCAATCCGGATGGTGGCCCCCGGACAGGCTGGGGTACAGGTGGATGACGAGTTCCGCGAATCCGCCAGGCCTGAGCACGCGCGCCATCTCGCGCGCCGCACCGGCGACATCCGCGATGTGCTCGAAGACCGCCTCGGAATAGATCGTGTCGATGCTGTGGTCGGCGAGCGCGAGCGCGGACGCATCCATCTCGCGGACATCGGCGCGTCCGCTGAGCCGGGTGCCGAAGCGCTCCTGCGCCGAGAGCGCGAGCCGGCGATAGAACCCCCGATCGCTGGTGGCGTGCCTGAGCATCCGCTTCGCCGTGGCGAGGCCGCCATGGATGGCGAGGCTGCGGCGCCAGTGGCGCAGGCTGCGCCGCGGGCCGCCCGGCTCGCTGTCGATGGCGATGACCACGTCGACCAGGGTGCTCATCACCAGCGCCCACGCGCAGGTCTGACCGCAGCCGATCTCGAGGATGCGCACCGCCGGGAAGTTCGGCAGCCGGGCGCGAGCGCGCTCGACGAACCGGGCGGCTTCATTGACGTAATGGTCCGCCATCGCGCGGCGCGAGTCCAGGTGGCGGCGGATCGGTGCCCACATCGGTCAGCCCGAACGCACGACGGGGTAGCCGGCCCGCCACCAGCGCCAGGGCCTGTCCGCCCACCCCGGGCCAGCGTACGCC
>JACDEN010000595.1 GCA_013816415.1 Planctomycetota bacterium | reverse complement strand
GCCTGATCCACCGCCACCGCCTTCAGTCGTGCTGTCGAGGCCGTTCGCGCTCACGGTACCATTGATGACGACCGATGTGGTGGCGACGACGAGGAGCGCACCACCGCCGAAACCGCCCGAGGAATTGCTGGCGTTGGAACCGAGGAAACGCGGATCGGTGATCGAACCGTAGGTGTCGTTCGGCTCTGAGGCTCCCGCCTCGCCACCATAGCTGCCGCCGACGGCATAGCGTCCGCTTCCAAATCCGTCCCAGAACGTGAATCCGAAACCGTCCGCACGCAGAGCGCCGCCAGCCTCGATATTCAGGGTAGAGACAAGTAGCGTCGCCGCGCCACCGAATCCCTGTGCAAATCCGTTCCTGTTGGGATTTCCATCGATTTCCAACACCCCGCCATTGTGGATGACCACATCTCCGAATCCGTAGCCATTGGTGTCATCAGATCCCAGACGCAGATGGTTGACGACGTCCAAGTGGGCCCGTGTATTGGCATCGAAGTAGATGGTCCCGGCATACGCTTTGGTTCCCGTATAGGCACCGCCGTAGATGCCGGATCCGACTCCGCCATTCACCTCCATGGTGCCCATCGACAGGAAGCTCACCTGGTTGACGCTGATGCGACCGCCGCCGCCCGGCTGGTGCCAGGTGCCCGAAACCGCGCCATTGCCGCCGTTTGCCCGGATGATGCCCGAATTCGACAGCACGTTCGCGCTGAATGTGATGCTGCCGCCAGCTCCCGCCGTGTTGCCTTCGTCATCACCCCCGGTCGCCCCATCGGCACTGATTCGGCTCCCTCCGTTGAGGACCAATAGGAAGCCGTTGATGGTGATGGCACCGCCGCCTGCGCCGCCAACGCCCCAGGGAGTGCCTCCACCGCTGCCAAGCGATGTCGGATTTTCCATCGATCCATACGTGTGGCCATATTCCTCGATATAGGCGTACGCGCCCAATCCGCCGTGAGTGGCGCCACGTCCGTAGGTCCCTCGACCTGGCCCGGAGTAGTGATCGAAGCCTTCTCCGTCAGCAGTGATGACGCCTTCAAGGATCAGGGTGCCGACGGTGATGGTCTGGCCGGCGCCCTCACCTAATGTCGATGACCGTCGAACGACGATGGTGGCGGCCGGAGCGATGTAGAGGAAGTTGGCTGTGATCGGAGTTGCGAGGTCACGACCAGTGATGAGTGAGCCGCCTAAAATCTGGAGGTTGGTGACAACCGTGATTGCTCGTCCCAGGGTGAGCGCTCCGGTAAAAGAGGACTCCAGCTGAAGGCGGTTGATGGTGCCGGAAGCACTCACATCCCATTGGATGGCCTCGCTCGATGGCCCGATCACGACATCATCATTCGCCGTTGGAGCCAACCCTGTGCTCCAATTTCCAGGCGTCGACGCGAGGTGATCGCCCGCCCCGCCGGTGTAGGTCGCCGTCGCCGCGGACGCGAAGGGCGCCATCAGCAGCATCGACAGCATCAGCGTCGTGAATCCGACGACATGTGAGACGACGCCAACGGAACCAGCGAATCGCGGCAGGCTGATGGACATGACGAACTCCAAAACGGACAGAGATTTCACCGGTGTCGGCGATTGAAGAGGGCACCTCTTAACGGGAGTCGTGATGGAGTCAAAGGGACCGTTTGAAATTCGAAGCGATCGAATCCCACTGAGTCCGCGCATCGGCGTCGGCGACACAATCAGCCCGATGTAAAGACGCTCCACATCTCCTTCATTCGCAGGGTGTAACGGTGGTGACTTCCGGCTTTTCTTCATCTCGTGCGTATGTGCGCGCTCTCTTTGGGGACTGGCTGTGGCGCATCGAGCGACGGGATCTACCTTCTGCCCTCCACCTGATGGCGCTCGCTCTGTCGGCTTGCGCCATTTTACCTGATTGAAAAGGACCTCTCATGCGCCTTGCCTTGACTGCATTCCTCGTGATCTGCGGCTGTGCCGGATTCGCAGCGGAGAAGAATGTCGCCGCCAAACCCATCAACACCGTGTGCCCAGTCGACGGCAAGGCCGTGGACACCAAAGGGTCCTTTGTTGCCGCCAAGGACGCCAATGACAAGCCGATCATCATCGGTACCTGCAGTGATGCGTGCACCCAAACGGTGAAGGCGGATCCGCAGGCGTATGTGCCGGCTGCCGTCGCGAATAAGAAAAAAGACTAATTCCCTGAATGACATCTTCGCCTGAGGTGGCGTGATGACTCCACCTCAGGCCGCTCAGTCGCCGAGCAAGCTAGAGGCCGGAACTCGATGCGATTGGGCAAATGAGATACGTTATAACGGATGAGCGTTCGCTGTTACAGCCTTCCCTCGCGCGCAATTCATCTTCCGCTGTCAATTGCCGCGGCATCAAAATTCCAGGACAGGCACTCAATTCTCACCCCAAAATCCTACCCCCCTCACCCCGTTTCACAGCCCGAAAGTCGCGTTTCTGCCATCTGCGGATTCTGATTCCGCCACAATTCCACGGCGTGGCGTCTTCTTTTCGCCACATCCCGACGGAAGCCCCGCCTCTCCACTCGTTCTTATGCCGTGACCCCGTCCTCGGCGCCATTCCGATGCAGCCGTGTCCGATCCACGATCCATTTCACCCCGCGCCGCACCGCCTCCTTCGCTCGCGCCCAGGCGCAGCCGATCGCCGAGCCGCCGAAGCGGCCACCATTCGCCATCGCCGCGAGCCAGCGCTCGAGATCCACATCCAGCCGCTCCAGGATCGGCGCCAGGTGCGATGGGATCGCGCCGCGCTTGCCTGAGCGCACGATGCGCCCGGTTTGATCGACCAGTTCCAGATAGTCATCACTCGAGATCGGACAGGCGCAGAGGCGTGCGGTCTCATCGGACCACGGCACGCACGCGCGCAACGGAGCCAACCAGGGAATCGGCGGAAGCGCAGGTGCGA
>JACDEN010000092.1 GCA_013816415.1 Planctomycetota bacterium | reverse complement strand
TCCTAGTGCTGTGGTTCGTCGGCATGGTCAGCCAGACGGCGGGCGGCGCGGTCAGCATTCCCGCGGAACACGCCGCTGAACTGTCGGCGAGGTTCCTGCCGGTGGTGAGCCTGATCATGATCCCGTTCCTCGCTCTCGGAACGATCCGGCGACACCCGCCGGAGTCGCCTGGGTGAACGGCGCCGCGCAGCGGTCCGGGATGGCTCGTTCCTGGTGGCGCCGCTGATTTCGGAAATCCCCGATAGCGATCGTCGCAACGATTCCTGAGCCGAGCAGACCTGGATCCCGCCAGGCGTGGCGTGGGCGTTTGGCTGGAAATCCCGGGGCGACGGCGGTATCGTGTCCGCAGGTATATGCCGCCGACATCCGGCCGTGAAGGAACCTCCATGAGAATCCTCGTCCTCGCCCTGCTCTCTTTCGCTTTCTTCCAAGCGCAATCGGCGGAGTTCACCAAGGAAAGCGCCAAGGCGGAGTTCGATGCCATGCTGGCGCTGCTCGGCGACCCGGCGAAATCGAAGGCGTTCATCGAACGCTACGCCGAACCCAAGGACCTGGCGATGATCACGGGCGATCACGACGGGCTGGATGCGATCGCCAAGAGCTTCAATGACGACGGCAAGCGCGATGATCTGATGAAGACGTTGAAAGCCATGAAGGATGTCGAGCCGGTGGTGAACGAGGAGAAGCACGAGATGGTCTTCAAGACGGATACCCGCGACACGACGATCGTGCTGATCGACGGCACGTGGTACCTGCGGAACAATTGAGCCCATCCGCACGCGACGATGCGCTCGATCGCCATCCCGCGGCGGCGGTGGTGCGTGGGATGACGCAGAACCAGGCGTGAGCGGGATGGAATGGTGCGCCCGCCCGGGCTCGAACCGGTGACCCACAGATTAAAAGAGGGGAAGTCAAAGGTTAGCCCACACACTACCGAGCATGATTACCCTTGTTTTATCCATACGAATAGTGATTCTGCTCCTACCTCCGGCTTATCTGATCCTACCGAAATCCTACCGCTCCTACCCTCTCCGGTAGGAGCGCGGTAGGAGCGCGGTAGGAGCGCGGTAGGAGCGGAAAGGGATCGCCGGACCCCGCGGAGGAGGGACAGGCATGGCCCGGAACCCAGGTGATTCCACCCGCTTCCGATTCACTGAATCGAAGGTGCGCGACCTGCCGGCGCCCATCGGTGCGCGTCAGGTGCGCTGCTACGACACCGCGCTTCCGGGATTCTGCCTGCGGGTGACGGCGAGCGGCATGAAGGTGTTCGGAGTCTATCGAAAGGTGCACGGCCGGCCCATGGACTTGACCTTGGGGCGATGGCCAGGCCTGACGGTCGAGAAGGCGCGCAAGCTCGCGCAGGAGACGATGGGAGACATCGCCGCCGGTATCGATCCGCAAGCCGACAAGCGAGAGCTGCGTGAGGAGGCGACCCTGGGTGATCTCTTCAAGGACTTCCTCGAACTCCATGCCAAGCCGCGCAAGCGCTCGTGGAAGGAGGACGAGGGCCTTTGGAATCGCTACCTGGTATCGTGGCGCAACCGGCGTCTGTCAGCGATCACGCCGGCGGATGTGCAGGCCTGGCATGGACGGGTCGGCCGAGACCACGGGCAGGGGGGCGCCAACCGAGGGCACAGCTTCCTTCGCAAGATGTTCAACTTCGCGCGGATGCGCGGCTGGAAGGGCGGGAATCCGGCACAGGGGGTGCAGCGATTCCGCGAGCGCACCCGGGAGCGGTTTCTCGATGCCGCCGAGCTGAGGCAATTCCTCTCGGCGCTGGCTGCCGAACCCGACCGCACCTCTCGGGATTTTTTCTTGTTGGCACTGCTGACCGGCGCTCGGCGGTCGAACGTGCTCGGCATGCGCTGGGCCGACCTCGACCTGGATCGCGGCCTCTGGCGGATCCCGGGCGAGAAGGCCAAGGCCGGCGACGATCTGGTGGTGATCCTCGCTCCACAGGTGGTGGTGCTGCTGCGCGAGCGCAGGGAGATGGTCGGCGCCTCGCCGTGGGTGCTCCCGAGCCCGTCGACCCGCACCAAGACGGGTCACTTTGTCGAGCCCAAATGCGCCTGGGATCGTATCCGTGGCCGCGCTGAACTCTCCCGCCTGGTGGCGATGATCGGCGAGAAGCAGCGATGGACGCCTGCCGCGACCGAGCAAGCGCAACAAGACGCCGAAGGGGAAGTGGATCGCATCCGGGGTGCCGCCTTCGGCCGCCGCATGCCCAAGGGCACCGATCCCTGGGCGGTGGTGCTGGAGAAGTACCGTGCCCAGGTGCGAGCGCTGCACCTCGACCCGGAGCATGCCCGCATGCGGGACATCCGCATCCATGACCTGCGCCGCACCATGGGCAGTTGGCAGGCCGCCGCCGGGGCCAGCCTGTCGATCATCGGTCGCAGCCTGGGGCATAAGCAGGTGCAGACGACCGCGATCTACGCCCGGATCTCGCTCGACCCGGTGCGGGAATCGGTGGAGAAGGCAACCTCTGCCATGCTGGCGGTGGGCGGACCATTCCAAATTGCGGACCCTGGCACAAAACCCACATAACGCATGGAATGTCAGTGGGATTAGGGCACCCATCTCGCCCTAACCACACCGAGCTTTCCGTTGCCTGCTTGAGCATATCCTACATAATGTACATAACGTAGTGAGGCCTGCCATGTCCACCATTTCGATCGCTCACGCTCGCGCCCACCTCGGGGATGTCATTGGCCGGGTCCGCCACGCGAGGGAGCGGGTGGTGCTGACCTCGCACGGCAAGCCAGCGGCGGTGGTCGTGTCGGTCGAGGACCTGGAAGCGTTGGAGCACTTGGAAGACGCCGCCGATGTGCGCTATGCGCGCAAAGTGCTGGCCGATTTCGATGCGGGACGGGTGAAGGGCATCCCCCATGACGAGGTGTGGCGCCGTATCGAAGCCAAGCACCGGCGGAAGGCCAAGCCAAAAACCAAGAAATGACCTACGCCGTCCTCTGGCAGCCGCAGGCCAGCAAGCAGGCCGAGTCGCTCGACTACACCATCGCACGCCGCATCCACCAAGCGGTGGGCAAGTTGGCCGCCGCCCCGCGTCCGTCTGGCTGTACCAATCTGGCCGGAGCCGCTGACCTGTGGCGCATCCGCGTAGGCCAGTACCGAGTGGTCTATGCGATCCGTGACCGGGAGTTGGTGGTGCTGGTGGTGCTGGTGGTGCGGGTGGGACATCGACGGGAGGTGTATCGATGAGCAGGAATGACAGGACATTGGAATCTCAACCACTGGAAGAGCGCCGATCCGGCATCTCTGATTCAATAGAGCATTTCCGCTCCATCTTAGAATGGTTGGAGGATATTGAGCACTATATCAAAACCAAACCGCTCTGGTCCATACCACCTGCTGAGAATTATTTGGGATCCCCCTGGCTACAGAATAAAGAACAGGAATGGAGCAGTAAAAAGCCTCATGCAAGTCGGTCCGCCTTGGCCGCGATCAAGAAGTGGTCGGCTGAGGATACAATATACAATAGTGCCCGAGGAGATGCGGGACCGCTTGAAAATACCGACGGCAGAGAGGCTCAGTTAAGGTTGGACCAGGGAGACGGTGCCTGCTCGCCTCAGATAAGGCTGCCGATAAGGTCGGCGGTGTGCCCAAATCCACCGATCCTGCCGCCCTTCTCGCCCGCGTACCCGCTGATGGTTCGACCATCGGCAATGGCGCCCTGCGCCAGGCCCTCGGTTGGGCGGAAGTCCGCTATTTGGCCGCGCGGGACGCCCTCCTCTCAACCGGGGAGCTGCTGAAGGGTCAGGGCCGCGGAGGCACGGTGCGTCGCCGTGCCAGTAAAGCGAAGGCCGATGCCGCGGCGTCTCTCCCGTCCAGGGCTCCGGCGCACGCGCGCACGCCGCAGGTCACCAGCGCCAAGCCGTCGGCCAAGGCCGCCGCCCAGACCGCCAACCTCGGCTTCGAGGCCAAGCTCTGGCTCGCCGCTGACAAGCTGCGCAACAACATGGACGCGGCGGAATACAAACACGTCGTCCTGGGTCTGATCTTCCTCAAATACATCTCCGACACGTTCGACGAACATCACGCCAAACTGGTCGCTGGGCATGGCGACTTCGCCGGGGCCAATCCCGAGGACAATGACGAATACCTCGCTGCCCATGTCTTCTGGGTACCCAAGGAGGCCCGCTGGCCGCAGCTCCAGTCCCGGGCCAAGCTGCCCAGCATCGGCAAGGATGTGGACGATGCGATGGTTGCGCTTGAGCGCGACAATCCCCGCCTCAAAGGCGCGCTCAACAAAAACTACGGCCGCGCCGACCTCGACAAGCACCGCCTCGGCGAACTCATCGACCTCATCGGATCGATCCAGCTCGCCGATGTCGCCAGCCGGTCGAAGGATCTGCTGGGCCGGGTGTTCGAGTATTTTCTCACGCAGTTCGCCAGCGCCGAGGGCAAGAACGGCGGCCAGTTCTACACCCCGTCCTGCGTCGTGCGCTGCCTGGTCGAGATGCTCGCGCCGTACAAAGGCCGCATCTACGACCCAGCCTGCGGCTCCGGTGGCATGTTCGTGCAGTCGGAGAAATTCGTCGAATCGCACGGCGGCAAGCTCGGCGACATCAGCATCTACGGCCAGGAGAGCAACCCGACCACGCGTCGCCTCGCGGTGATGAATCTCGCCCTACGCGGCATCGAGGCCGACTTCGGACCCGAGAACGCCGATACCTTCCGCCGCGACCTGCATCCTGATCTGCGCGCCGACTACGTCCTCGCCAATCCGCCCTTCAACGATTCCGACTGGTTCCGCAAGGATGACGATGTGCGTTGGCAGTTCGGCGTTCCGCCCAAGGGCAACGCCAACTTCGCCTGGGTGCAGCACTTCATCCACCACCTCGCGCCCCACGGCATGGCCGGCTTTGTCCTCGCCAATGGCAGCATGTCCTCCAACCAGTCCGGCGAAGGTGACATCCGCAAAGCTATCATCGATGCTGATCTGGTCGATTGCATGGTCGCTATGCCCGGTCAGCTCTTTTACAGTACGCAAATCCCAGTCTGTCTGTGGTTCATCGCAAAGAACAAGAACGACGTCAAACGTCGCGACCGCCGCAAACAGACGTTATTCATCGATGCTCGCAAACTCGGCACCCTCATCGACCGCGTCCACCGCGAGTTGACCGACGCCGACCTCCAGAAAATCGTCATCACCTACCACGCTTGGCGGGGAGAAAAAGGCGCAGGGAAATACGAGGACATTGCCGGCTTCTGTAAATCCGTCACTACAGCTGAGATCGCCGCGCACGGCCACGTCCTCACCCCCGGCCGCTACGTCGGCGCCGAGGAAGTCGAGGACGACGGCGAACCCTTCGAGGAAAAGATGCCGCGCCTCGTCGGCGAACTGCACGCCCAGTTCGCTGGGTCCGCGACACTGGAGCAGGCCATCAAAGCCAACCTGAGGGGGCTGGGTTATGGCGGGTGAGTGGGAAGAAGTGCCGCTCGGTGACGTAATCACGCTTCAGCGTGGTTTCGATTTACCTTCGCAAGACCGCAAGCCGGGCAAGGTGCCAATCGTCTCGTCATCCGGTATCAGCGATTATCACTCTGATGTCGGCGTCATAGGTCCCGGAGTTGTCACCGGGCGATACGGAACCATCGGACAAGTATTTCTCATCAAAGATGACTACTGGCCACTGAACACAACGCTTTGGGTCAAAGACTTTCACGGCAACGACCCTCAATTCGCATCCTATCTCCTGCGGACCGTCGATTTCAGGTCGTGCAGCGACAAGAGCAGCGTACCCGGTGTGAATCGGAATGACCTTCACCGGATTCCTGTATTACGGCCACCCCTCGCCGAGCAAAAAGCCATCGCGGCGGTGCTTGGGGTGCTGGACGACAAGATCGAGTTGAACCGGCGGATGAACGCGACGCTGGAGGCGATGGCGCGGGCTCTGTTCCAGAGCTGGTTCGTGGATTTCGACCCCGTCCGCGCCAAACTCGACGGACGTCAACCCACCGGCCTCGACCAAGCCACCGCCGCTCTCTTCCCCGCAACCTTCCAAGATTCTCCCCTCGGCCCCATCCCGCGCGGGTGGACCGCCAAGCCGCTGCCCGAAGCCGTCGAAGTCAATCCACGGCGCACCTTGAAGGCCGGAACGATCGCGCCCTACCTCGACATGAAGAACCTGCCCACGCAGGGCCACAGCGCGGACGAAGTCGTTGGCCGCGAGTTCAGCTCCGGCACCAAGTTTCATAACGGCGACACGTTGCTCGCTCGGATCACACCTTGTTTGGAGAACGGCAAGACAGGCTACGTGGATTTCCTGGCAGACGGCCAAGTCGGCTGGGGTTCCACCGAATACATCGTCTTCGCGCCGAAGCCGCCACTCCCGCCGCAGTTCGGCTACCTGCTCGCCCGCTCCGACGCACTGCGCACCCACGCTATCCAAAACATGACCGGCACCAGCGGACGCCAGCGCGTCCCCTCGGAATGTTTCAGCAACTTCCAACTAGCCGTCCCAACGCCCGCAATCGCCCACCGCTTCGACGAACTCACCGCGCCGCTGATGGCGAAGATCAAAGCCAACTCGAACGAATCCCGCACCCTGGCCACCCTCCGCGACACGCTGCTGCCGAAGCTGCTCAGGGGCGAACTAACCGTGCCCCAAGCCGAAAGATGCACCGCATGACCACGGACTCCGCATTCGTCGCGCTCGCGAACGAGTTGCTGTCGCGGAGCAGGCTCACCCCGGCGATGCTCGCCGAGAAGGTGCGCCTGCCCTCACGTCGTGTCCAGGACATGCTACGGGGCCGACAGAAGCCACCGGATGACTTGGCCTTGTGGTGCACAGCGTTCGCTTGTTCTCCAGCGGAACGCCAACGGTTGCTCGATGCAGCGGCGTTGGCTTGGCTACCAGCCGTCTATCTACCCCGCTTCCAGACCCTGGTCCAGGATAGCGCCCAGCTGCGCGAAATTCGCGGAACGATGATACTCGCTGACCAACTGTTCCAGGACAACCTGACAGGAAAGTGGGTGGTGGCCGGTACATACTCCCGTTGGTTCACCGACAAAGTCG
Organism: Planctomycetota bacterium; assembly: GCA_013816415.1. Classification (GTDB taxonomy): domain Bacteria; phylum Planctomycetota; class UBA11346; order UBA11346; family UBA11346; genus JACCZE01. The sequence continues at coordinate 1,393 of JACDEN010000092.1, read as the reverse complement.
AGCTACAAATCCATAACCTGCAATGCTACCTGCGGTTGCAGGTAGAGCGTCCGGGGGTGTATCCTGGGCGCATCTGGTGCGTCGACCGCTCCCGCGCGCCCAACGAAAATAAGCTGTGGGAGATAGCTCTGCCAATGAGCATTCCCGAAGAGGGGTTGCCGGTCTTTGAAGCCCGCATTATACTTCCGGGAATGACGGTGCGGTCGCCCGTACCGATTGCAAAACGCAAACCCGGAGAAGCTTATGCCCTCCAAACCACGCTTTGGCTGCGGGTGGGCAACAGCGAGGTTGCAAGCTGCCCGCTCGACTTCATCTTCATCGGCCCACCGCAAGGAACCCATCCCGATGTCAAAAACCCAGACCCAACCCCGGAGCGGCAATGATTTGCAGCACTCCGGCCTTTTTGGGTACCGGATCGTGCCGAAACCGGCCAGTCGCACCAACGTGGTGCTGGAAGCAGGCGTGGCTAGCATCGAGACCGGTGCCGCCCAGTCGGCGGCTCTGTCGGATGCATGGAACACGCGCATGGATGACCTTGGCGCCCGCCGCGGGACCTGGGACGAATTGCAGGCCTTGCTGCCGGGATAAGCGCCCTTCTCTGAGGGCGAGACGTTGTGGCTAAGTCCCAACGCACCTCGCAACTGACACTCTTGAATCCAGGCATGATTGCCTGGGCAGCGACCTGGCCAGATTGGGAAACCATTCCCGGACAGGAATCTCCGCACCCGGTGTTGGCGATCGGGCAGAATGCCGACGGTGAGATCGCGGTTTTGCCGCTGTCGAGCAAACCTGACCTGGGGCAGGCGCAGGTGGCGATTACATCCCAGAACTGTCCAAGCGCTTTCAGACCGTTGGGGCCACTATCCGTGTCTCCATCGTTCATCTGCATTGCCGACCGACGCTGGGGATTGACCATGCGATGGGTACCTGTTGTCGCTGGTGCGCTGGTGCTGCCACGGGGTCGGGTGGGGTTGCGGCGTATTACCGCGTTGGATGCGACTGATTGGGAGCGCTTGAAGCGAGTGCTGGGAGCCGCAGTGCTTCGGGCAAAGGAGCGCAATCCATAGTCACATCCATTCTAGGCCTGACCCCCGCATGCCGCTCAGAACCCCATAACACTCTGTAAATGCCTGGTTTTCTCATTTAGACGCAAATCTCCCAAGCCTATGACCCTCAATGAATCCATCGTCGAAGATGCCGCCCTGACCTGGTTCAACGACCTGGGCTATCAGATCGGGCACGGCCCCCAGCTGGCGCCGGGTGAACCAGCCGCCGAGCGCGAGTCGTTTGCCGACGTGGTGCTGGTCGGCCGTTTGCGTGCGGCCATCCAACGGCTGAACCCGGGCATTCCCGCAGAGGCGCGCGAAGAAGCCCTGCGCAAGGTGCTGCGGGT
>JACDEN010000594.1 GCA_013816415.1 Planctomycetota bacterium | reverse complement strand
CGCCTGGGGTGATCGCGGTGATCTTCGACACGCCCGCATCGAGGCACTGGTCGACGACGGCGCGATAGAGGTAGAGCTGGGCGAGCTGGATCGCCCGCTTGCCTTCGTCCTTGTCGGGACCGGAGTCGAGCGGCAGCGTCGACGGCAAACCCATCTGCTGGCTCTGCGCGCGGGTCTTCATCGTGGCGTGATCGGCGTGGATGGTCGCGGCCGCGCTGTTGACCTCGTTGCCCAGGTAGCCCTTCGGCAGGTCGGGGACCAGCGCCGCCTCGACCTTGTGCAGCGCGTTGTCCTGGCGCTCCTTGGCCTTGTTCAGCTCCTGCAGCGCTTCGGCGGCAGGCATGCCCTCCTGCGGCCGGTCGGGATGGTACAGCTTGAGGTAGGTCGCGTGCTGCGAGCGCGCGCGCGGGGTGATCTCTGAAAGCGTCGATCCGCGCATCGCGAGCGCGATGCAGCCGACGACGATGATGGCGCCACCGACTCCGCCCCACACGACGAGCACGCGCTGATCGGGGGTCATGCCGCGGCTCCCGCATCAGGGTCGGCCCGCCGCGCGGCGATCCGTGAGATCGGCCACCACGCGAGGATCCACAAGCCGGCCCCGAGCAGCAGCGGCACCACCGGCTGGACGTGGATCGGTCCGTCGACGCTCTCGCGGTAGCGCAGGTCCGGCCACATCAATCCACCGAGCAGCGCAAAGGCGATGCCGAGCTTCCATGGGAATCCGGGACGCCCACGCATGGCCTGGAAGGCCTGCAGCGGAACGCCGATCAGCAGCAGCGGGGCGCCGACGAGATAGAGCCGGCCCGAGGTTTCAGGTCCGAGCCACAACCACAGGAAGACGGCCGCCAGCACCAGCAGCGCGCCGACCCGGATCTCGGTGCGGCAGCCGGGATCGGTGAACGTGAAGCCCGGCTTGGCCTCCTTGTCGCTCTTCTTGTCCGGCTCCGATGCGGAGCCAGCGGCGGGGACGGTGTCGGTCACGGGCGCGAGGCCTCCCAGGCGGCGACCCACACCGCGCTGGCGGCGAGGGCGGCGGTTTCGATGCGCAGGATGGTGGTGGCCAGGCGGACCGTCTGGCTGCCGACGCTGAGCGCCACCCGTTCCTCGTCGGTGAACCCGCCTTCGGGCCCGATCACCAGGGTGGTCGCCGCTGGCGGTCCGGGCATCGCTGCGCCGCCAGCCGGGTCGCAGATGATACGGATGCCGGGAAGTCGTGCCACGGAGGAGATGTCGAGGGCCGCGCCGATCCCGAGGGGGCGTCCTCGGCGGCATTGCTTGAGCGCGTCGATCGCGATGCGGCGTTGGCGGTCGAGGTTCGCCGGAACACGCTCGCCGCGCTCGCAGATCAGGGGATGGAATGACCCGACGCCGAGTTCGCTCAGGCCGCGGACGAGGTCCGACAGGCGGTCGCCCTTGGGGACGGCGCACACCACCTGCAGTTGCGCGGCGGGGCCATCATGCGCTTCTTCGATCTCTGCGACTTCGATCTCGAGAGCCTCGCGGCCGACTCCGGTGACCACCGCCGACGCGCACCACCCAGAGCCGTCGGCGACCCGGATGTCATCGCCCGGACGCAGCCGCAGCACCACCCGGCCATGGTGGGCCTCGTCGCCTTCGACCACGACCGTCCCTGCGCGCAAAGGCGTTGGTAGCAGCAGGGTCCGGTGGCTCACGGAGCCGGTTGTGCGCATGGGGTCGGCGGCGACAAGCATCCATATCGGGATACCTGCCAGACACTTGGACGTTGACCCAGCGCGGCCTCCCATGCCGTCGCCACCCTTGCCAAGGCGGCGAGGCCGGCATCCTGCGGATTACGGAGGCTCCATGCCCGCATTCCCGCGCCGATCGCTCGTCCCCCTCGCCTTGTTGATGGCTTCCGCGCCCCTGCTGGTGGCCCACCCGGGACACGGCGGCGTGAGTCTGGCCGCAGGCGCCGCGCATCCCTGGTCCGGCATCGACCACCTGCTGGCGATGGTCGCGGTCGGCATCCTCGCGGTGCGCATCGGCGGCCGCGGACTGTGGCTGGTGCCGCTGAGTTTCCTGTGCGGCACGCTCGGCGGGACGCTGATCGGCTTCCTTGGAGCGACCCTCCCGGCGGTCGAGACCGCCATCGCCGTTTCGGTGCTGGCACTGGGTGTGGTGATCGCGATCGGACGATCGCCCCGCCTGGGGATGGCGTGCGCCCTGGTCGGCGCGTTCGCGATTCCCCACGGCATCGCGCATGCCGCGGAATCGGGCGGCGCCGTGCTCGCGCCATTCGCGGTCGGCATGATCGCCTCGACGGCGCTCCTGCATCTGCTCGGCATCGCATTCGGAGTGATGTGTCGCGATGCGAGCAGCCAGCGTCCGATCCGCTGGAGCGGCGCGCTCATCGCCGTCAGCGGCCTGGCGTTGATGGCCTGCTGAGCGACGGCGTCCAGGGCACCTCGACATGGCCACCACGCGGCATCGTGCGCATGCGACCCGGCGATCCGCGCTGGGCGGCGCGCTCGTGCTCGCCGTGCTCACGATCCTGGCGGCGGTGGGGCTGCCGCTGGCCCGGCTGTGCCATGCCGCGGAGCACCAGTCGTCCATGCATTCCGGTGTCGCCGTCTCGGTCGCTCCAGCCGACGATGAAGCGACCTGCCTGCTCTGCCAGAATCTGTCGGCGCGGGTGGATGTCGCCGCACTCGACGATGTGGGTGCTCCCGCCACCGTCTCGCCGCTGATCGGCACCATCGGTTCGTCGAATCCGATCCGCGCCTGGTCCGCCCCCTGCGCATGCTCACGGGCCAGAGGACCGCCTGCTCCGACGTTGAACTGACCCCGACGGCCATCGGCCGTCGATCCTCAACGCCCGGAGTCTCCATGAAGCGCAGTCCGCTCGGACGGCTGGTTCCAGCCGTGATCACCGCA
>JACDEN010000593.1 GCA_013816415.1 Planctomycetota bacterium | reverse complement strand
GCTCCAATGGCGCAGGATCGCATGCTTGGCGACGGTGCGGCACCAGGCGGGAACGTTGTCCACGCGCGTTCCCTCGTTCACCGCCTGGGCGAGCTTCACCCACACGTCCTGCAGGATGTCCTCGGCCAGCGGCCGGTCGCGCGTCATCGACAGCAGGAAGGCCTGGAGGTCATGGCGATGCGCCAGGAACTCCGCCGAGGCGGCCCGGAAATGGTCGGTGTCGCCCATGGCTGCTTCCATGAGACCGCTGGCCGCGTCATCTAACCGGGTGCGACGGTGCCGCCGGCATCGCAGTGTGATACGGAGCGCACGCTCGCGCGATCGATCCACCCGCAGCGGGAGACGCAGAAACCGACTCCCCGCTGGCGTGATGCTCAGCGTCGCGTGCGGACGCGGGGAGGAGCAGGCAGCCCGCAAGCAGCGCCCAATGCGAGGCGGGATCCGAGGGCCTAGATCTTCTCCGGCCGGTATCCACCGCGCGAGCGATCGTACAGCCAGATCGCGCCGAACACGACCAGCAGCAGCGCCGGCAGGATGGCGACCGCGCGGAACGAGGTCTGCGAGGCGACGATCAGCACCTGGTTGAGGGGTTCGCCGCTAAGCGCCTGGAACTTCTCCGTGCCACCGGCTGCGGTGATCTTGGCCTCGTCGAAGATCATGCCCATCCTCGGCAGCACGAAATAGATCGACAGGGTTCCGGCGGTGCCCATCAGGCCCATCAGCAGCGCGCCGCCGCGTGGAAAGCGTTCGGAGGCCGACGCGAGCATGGTCGGCCACATGTAGCAGACTCCGGTTCCCCACAGGGTCGCCGCGAGGATGCCGGTCACCGGGGAATTCGCGACGCTCAGCGCCAACAGGCCCGCCGAAGCGAGCAGGCACGACACCCACAGCAGGCCGACCGGGGACAGCTTGTGCGCCATCGATCCGGCGAAATGGCGCATCACGAACATGATGCCCGAGACATAGACCAGTAGCCAGATGCCGTGCATGCCGACCGTGCGGGTCAGCGCCATCTCGACCCACTGGCCAGGAGCGAGCTCGGACGCCGCGGTGAGGAACATCGCGCCGAACCAGATGATGAACATGGGTCGGCCGACCTCCTTGAACATCTCTCTGGTCGAGACGCCATGCGCGACGCGTTCGGTCGGCGGGAATCTGGTGCCGATGATCATCGCGCCGAAGACCACCGCTGGGATGATCACGGCTGCGATCCTGATCCGCCAATCGAAGCCGGCGTGGCCGATCGCCAGCCCGACCAGGCCGCCGATGATCAGTCCGCCCGGCCACCAGGCATGCAGCACATTCAGGCGGCTGGTCTTGTCCTCGGGATAGAGGGTCGCGGTCAAAGGATTGATCACGGTCTCGACCAGCCCCCAGCCGATGCCGGTGGCGAGGCTCCCGCACCACAGTACGGAATCGACCCGCATCGCACCCTGCAGGGCACTGGCGAAGATGATGGTGAGCGTGCCGACGATGAAGCACAGGCTCGAGAGCATGAGCAGCCGGCCCATGCCCAGGACGTCCAGCAGCGGACTGCCGATGGCGATGGTGAACGCGAATCCGAGGAAGGCGACGCCGAGGATGCCGCCGAGCATCTGCGCGGAATGCACCTGGTCGATAGGATCGAGGAACGTGGTCTGGAGGTCGCCGGCGATCGACGAGCGCAGGATGAAGCTCATCCCAGCGGTCGCCAACGCGATGACGCTGATGATGAACAGCTTGCGCCGGTCATAGTCCGCGTGGCGGTCGATCGGCGACGCGGGAGCGCTGGCGCTCGGAGCTGCAGGCGGCGCGGCGATGGTCATGGAGCCTCCATAAGGAAGCGTCAGGTCATACAAATATAGCTGAAAAGGAAAGCCCGCCGCCGTCGGCCCATGGCGAAACGTGCGCCCCTTTGCCGGAAATTGCCCAAGCCGACCGGACCGCTCGACCCAGCACCGCCGCATCACGAAGTTGTCGGAGGTCGGACTCCGGACCCCGGACCCTGGACATTCCCCACGTCCGCTATCTGGGGATCAGCAGCGACGCCGCCCCCACCGCCGCGAGCACGAACACCGTCCACTCGAAGGCCTTCTGCGGCACATGCGCGTACAGCGTGCGTCCGCACAGCGCCCCGACGATGACCGCGGGAACCATGCAGGCGTCGAAGATCAGCGTCGCCTGGGTGATCATCGGATCGCTGTAGCTCGCATAGAGCGGGATCTTCGCCAAGTTGATGATCAGGAAGTACCACGCGCCGGTGCCCATGAACTGGTCCTTGGGCAGCGCCATGCTCAGCAGATACAGGTTCATCACCGGCCCAGCCGCGTTGGCCACGGTGGTCGCGAAACCGGCCAGGATGCCGTAGAGCGCCGCGCGTCCCCAGTGCCGCGCGACCGCGGCCTCGCCGCCGGCGGTGCTCTTGCGCGCGAGATGCGCGACCACCATCACCAGCACGATCGCACCGACCATGGTCCGCAGCCAGCGCTCGCCGTGCTCCCCCTGCTCGCTCACCGCTTTCAGCACGTACCAGCCGCCGATCATCCCCACCACCACCCATGGTAGCAATTCGACCAGCGCCCACACATCCGCGTGGCGGCGGTAGTACCACACGGCGAACGCGTCGGCGACACACAGCAGCGGCAGCAGAGCCCCCGGCGCGATCCACGCGCTGCCGACGACATAGACCATCGTCGGGACCACCAGGATGCCCAGACCGGGGACGCCGGTCTTGGCGACACCGACCAGGAATGCGCACGCCGCACCCAACGCCCACTGCCAGGGCTCGAGGATCACGAGCGGGATCCGGGGGTGGTCTGAACGATGGCCGAGCGGCTGGGCACGGCCGCGAGCGTGGGAACGCAACCCTGGGCGCAATCACGGGGTATACTCCACCATGTCAGCCGGGCAGGACCTGAGAGC
>JACDEN010000592.1 GCA_013816415.1 Planctomycetota bacterium | reverse complement strand
TCATAAAGACGATGATTTTACAGTAAGCTCTGATTAACGCGGCGACGAAGAGCGCAGGCGAAGAACTTTAGTTCGTAGCCGTAGCGATCTTCACATCCTGTGCACTTTAGTGCACAGTGGTTTAGTGCACTGAACCTTGAGCCACGCTCGGTTTTCAGAATAGCGTTCGATCAGCGCGGGCGTCACCGATAGCGGTTCCATGCCTGGCCCGCTGCGCACTGGCAGAACAGCCAACGCATGGCGCGCCAATTCAGCCGAGTTCCATCCTTCAACCAGATCCGGGCGAAGGCGCACCACCAGATGAACATGGTTCCCCATGATGGAATAGGCGAGCAGATCGATTCCCATATGACGCAGCCAGGCGGCAAGCCCTCGGCAAAGCCATACTTTGCGTTCGCCACGGTCCAACAACCGTTCACGACGAACACACCGCGTCACCAAATGGAACACGCCGCAACTGGAGTCTGGGATGAGATCAGATCGGGAGCGCGTCATGACCAAAGATTCCACGCAGGATTAATTTAGTCAATATGCGGATGTCCTTTATTGAGAAAGCATGGCGCCGACTCCTGGGATGGATGAAACGCTCCCGACTCGCTCCGGTCATCAAGACCGCCAAGACCATCAAGACCCACCTCTGGGGCATCCTCAACGCCATTGTCACCGCATCGACCAATGCCATCGGTGAATCGCTCAACGCGCGCATCCAGAAGATCAAAGCCATGGCTTGTGGATTCCGCAACCGCGCACGACTCCGCCGAGCGATCCTATTCCATCTCGGCGGACTCGACCTCATGCCGCCCGGGGCGAGCTATCCGACCCACACGAAAGCCTGATGCCCCATTTTTCATTTGACCCATTGAAGCTTTCGCTCCGTCCGCTCCCTATTGAACGGTCATATCACCAGCGCGTTCATACTCGATTATTGCATGACGACCGGCTCACGGTGGCCTCTCCGGCCGCGACGACTACAGTGCACGCTACCTTGTCACCCTGCATGGAACATGGGCGCACCTGATGGCAAAAACGGTTGGCTCCCTGCGCTTCACCAAGATGCACGGCTGCGGCAACGACTACGTCTACATCGACGCCTGGCGCGAGCGCGTGCCATCGAACCTGCCGAAGCTCGCACGGGCCATCAGCGATCGGCACACCGGAGTCGGTGCCGACGGACTGATCATCATCGGACCGTCACGCCGCGCGGATGCGCGCATGGTCATGTTCAATGCCGACGGCTCGCGCTCGGAGATGTGCGGCAACGGCATCCGCTGCGCCGCCAAGCTGGCGCACGACCACGGACACCTGACCGCGGCGAGGATGCGCATCGAGACCAGCGCGGGCATCCTCGACGTCGAGCTCCAGAAGCGCGGCCGCGCGGTGGTCGGCGCCAGCGTGTTGATGGGCCGGCCGCGGCTGTCGCCGGCGGCGGTGCCGGTGCGTCTCGATGCGAGCGGCCCCCTGCTGCCCCTGACCCTGTCCATCGCCGGTTCGCGCCTCCGGCTGCTGGCCGTGGGCATGGGCAATCCACACGCGGTGTGCTTCGTCGACGATCCCGACGACTTCCCGGTCGCCACCGTCGGCCCGCTGATCGAGCGCCACGCGCGCTTTCCCAAGCGCACCAACGTCGAGTTCGTTGCGCGCCTGCGCGATGAGCGCGGAATCCCCGTGCTGCGCCAGCGCACCTGGGAGCGCGGTTCCGGCGAGACCCAGGCCTGCGGCACCGGCGCCTGCGCGACCCTGGTCGCCGCGATCCTCGACCAGCGCATCGACGGACGCGCCGCCATCATCCGCCTCGACGGCGGCGATCTGCACGTCGCGTGGCCGACCGAGGACGCCCCGGTTCGGCTGACCGGGCCCGCGGTGACGGTGTTCGACGGCACCTATCCGGCGTGAATCCGGCGTGAATCAGTGGTGCGCCAGCACCTCGGCCCGCCAGACCGCGAAACGCTCGGAGACCGGATCGTACCAGGCGCCGCGCCGGTACCTCGGCATCTCGACGAAGCTGCGGTAGCTCTCAACGGCCGCGGAGCGGTCGCCTGAGCGCTCGCAACGGATGCCCTGGCACAGCAGCAGGTCGGCTGGCGCGGTGATCGCGTGGGGTTGCGCCAGATACGCCATTTCATCGATCGTCCCCGCCAGGGAGCTGGCGTTGTACCACGGTTTCTGATCATACGCCCACCGCCGGTTCTTCAGCAACCAGGCGCACCTGCGGTCGAGCGCGCCAGCGTCGCCGCCGAGTTCGCGCAGGAACGGCACGATGAGGTAGTGCGCCAGATGGAACTGGTGCTGGTGGAGCTCCCATACCGCGGGCACCTCGAATCGCGCGAACGCCTCCTCGATGCGGCCAGCGATGAAGGCCTCGAGTCCGAGCAGATGCCTCGGCCACATGCCGTAGCGGAAGTCCCCGCCATGGCGCGCGAATGCCTCGTCGCTTTTGCCGAGTGCCATCAGCGTGTGGACCGTGGTGGCCTCCGCGCCCTGGATCTCATCGGCACGATCGAGAAGGATCAGTGCTCGCGCCGTCAGGTCTGCCGACCTGTTCGCGCGAACGACCTCCTCGCTGCGCCCGACCGCCATCAGGGCCATCGGAAGCGTCGGAAAGAACGCCAGGCTGCGCTCGGGATGCCCCTGCTCGATGTGCGCTGCCATCTCCATCGAGGACGCGTAACCAGGAAAGCGGAGCGCGATGTCGCGTGAGCGCCCGCTGAAGAACAACACCTCGATGCAGCTCATCGGCTCGTCGGCATAATCAGCAAGCACCTCATCCTCGCGGCCGAGGTGGCGCAGCGCGCGGGCGCAGCGCAACCGCTGCCGGGGAAAACGGTCGAGCACGTCCTGCGGACGCCCGAGGACGATCAGCGCATCCGCTGCCGACGAATCGGCATTGCGGTCGTCCATGTAC
>JACDEN010000591.1 GCA_013816415.1 Planctomycetota bacterium | reverse complement strand
GCGCAGCGCGGCGTCGACCGATTCGAGGCGGGTCGCGCCGCCGTCGACCAGCACAACGGGGAAGGGGATCTCGGCGGCGGCCACTGCGTCCATCGTTGGTCCGCGCAGGTCGGCCGCGGTTGCGATCACCGCATCATCGACCAGGCCCGAGAACGCGGCGAGGCTCCATGACAGGACTGGTCGACCGTACAGCGGCAGGAGTTGCTTGGGCTGGTCGCCGCAGAAGCGGACGCCCCGGCCGGCTGCCGGAATGATGAGCGTCGTCGTCATCGCTGCGCGAGCGTCAGCGTCTGCCCGGCGGCTTGCGTTCGAGGGCGCCGGTCGCGTGCGGATCGAGCGTCGGGCCGATCTCGGTGGTGCGCTGTCCGACGGCGCGGGCATCCTCCGGCGGCTTCTCCTTCTCTTTCGGGCGCGGAGAGGTTTCGGTTTCGGCGGTCCTTGGTTTGGGCTTCCTCGGCGGCAGCGCGGCTCCGCCTTTCTTCACTGGAGTTGGCGCCGGAGCCGATGGTGTGCGCGCCGGGCGCTCGCTGGCGCGATCGCGATCCGGCTCCCGTCGCACGCGCTTGAGCTTCGCGGCGATGAAGCCGAGCAGGGACAGCGCGGCCAGCGATCCCCACACCGCGACGTGGAACGGGTGACGTGCCCATGCACCGGAGAAACCGCGTCCACCGGTGAGGTGGCCGCCGTAGTTCCCGAGCACCACGCCGTAGCCCTGAGGAACGAGCCACTTCTTCCACGCCAGGAACCGCCATCCGGCCGCATAGGCGGCATCGGCGTCGCGTGCGGTCTCGCTCGCGAGATAGAAGCTTTGGGCCTTCCAGTCGTGGAGATCGCCCGCCTCGCCGTAGGCCTTCTTCGCGGCATCGAGGTATTCCGCGCGTTCCTCCGGTGTCTTCGCCTTCTGCTCGGCCAGCACCCGCTGGGCATGGCCGAGGAAGCGCAGGACGGCGCCCTTGCGCTCGGGATCCTCGTCCAGTTGCGTGGCCACGTGCTCGAACAGCTTCGCCGCCAGCAGGTAATCGTGCTGGTGATAGGCGTTGATCCCGACCGTGATCTGTTCGCTCGGCGTCACCGCCTGGGTCTGGTCGAGGATCGCCTTCGCCTCGTCCTTCCGTCCGACCTTCTCGAGCGCGAGCGCGAGATTGAACAGGGATCCGCGGTCGGAATGGCCGTGCTCCCGAGCGGATTTCAGGAACGGGATCGCCTCTTCGTATTGCTCCAGCTGGGCAAGCGCGTTGCCGAGGATGAACGTCGGTTCCACGAAATCCTGGCGCTGCTCCAGCGCCTGGCGGAGGAATCCGACGGATTCGCGCAGGCGTGCCCTGCCCGAGTCCTCGTTCTGCTGGGCCAGGGCCATCTTCCCCTGTTCGTAGCGCGACAGGCCCATGCCATAGAGGGCGTTCGCATCGGTCGGCTTGGCCTTCAGCACGCGGTCGAGATGCGCATCGGCCGCCAGCAGCAGGTCCTTGGCCCGCTCGGGATACATCCGTGCGAGCATCATCTCGACCCGCGCCAGTTCGTACCACGCGTCGATGAAGGTTGACTCCTTCGCCGTGACGTGTTCGAGCGCAGACTTGGCGCCGTCGTAATCCTTCTTCCCCAACGCCACGCGCGACTCGAGGAAGCTGAACTCGGCGGGCACGGCATTGACCGCATGGTCCTTGGCCTGCCTCAGGAATCCCTCGGCTTTCGGCAGGTCATCGGCCTCGACGGCGACCTTCGCGGCATAGAAGTGCAGCCAGCCACCCTTGTCCTTGGCGGTCACCCGTTCGAGGACGGCGTAGGCCTCGGTGGTGCGGCCGAGTCCGGCCAGCGCCTGCACCTGCACGCACGCGGCCTCGATCTCACCGCCATCGAGTCCGAGCGCGGTCGTCGCGCTGGCGAGGGCGGCCTCGAGATCGCCGGCTCTCAGCTGCTGCTTCGCCAGTTCGCGCTGACCGGACGGCCAGCGGGGGAACTTCTGAACCAGCTGGTCCGTCTGCGTGAGCGCTGCCGGATCGTTCGCCGCGATCGCCTTCTGGACCGGCTCCCATTCCTCATTGGTCGGCGCGTCGGAGGCGCTGCCCAGTCTCGCGCAGGAGAGGAGGATCGCGGCGGAAATCGCCAGAACGATCGTGCGGAAAGGGTCAGGGTGCGGCATGGGCATGGGCGAAACCATCTCGTTCGGCGTGCTGGGTGAGAACAGCTTGGTCATGGATGGGCACTGGCGCGTACACGATCTGTGAGCCGGCGGCGGCTTCCAGGTGCATGGGCAGGAAATCGGCGAAGGCATCCGCCGGAAAACGCTGCCACCAGGGAAGCGGAGTCCTCACGCGGCCATCGCAGCGGAAGAGGACTCCGCTCTCGTCGCGCTTCCAGGCGGTGAAGGGAGCATCGATGGGCAGCGACCGCCGGATGAGGTATTCTTGGTTCGGATCGGAAACCTCCGATCCGACGATCACCATGGCGGGGTATTCCGCCGGCGCCGCCTCTACCGCCGGTGCGATCCGCGCGACATGGCTGACGCACGCTGCCGTCGCCAGGACGGACACCGCGGTGAAGGTGCCGATGGATGCACGACGAAGCATGTCAGACCGTAGCGGATCGCGTGGAGCTAGGAAGAGGCGCTGCCAGCCGCATCAGCAGCCAGGCCAGCAGCAGGGTGAGCGCCAGGAGGGCGGCGGTCTCGGCGCCCATCACCCGTTCGGACATGCGGTGCATGTGTTCGAAATCGCCCCAGCCGGACCCTTCGGTCGTGCCAGCACGCAGCGACGCGAGCAGCTGCAGCATCCGCGTCTGCAGCGACCAGCCCCAGCCGTGGCAGAGCACGGCGGACGCTGCGATCGCGGCGATCACCAGTGCCACCGGTCGGCGATGCCGCTGCCAGAGCCCGGCCGCGAACAGCGTCGCGGCCAGGGCCAGCA
>JACDEN010000091.1 GCA_013816415.1 Planctomycetota bacterium | reverse complement strand
CGCTTGCGCCGGCGGAGTCTTCCCGTGAGACCGGCGTCGCCGCCGCGAAATTTGAGCCTGCGCCACCTGCCGTGGTCGCCACGCCGGTCCACCCCACGACCCCCGCAGAGGTGCCCGTCGTGGAGCCAGCGCCGACGCCGATCGCGGCGCCGCGCCCGGACAACGATCCGCCGGCGGAGCCGGTGGTCGCGATCGTCACCGCACCGGTGGTTCCCGCGACGCCGATCGAGGTTCCCGTCGTCCCCGCGCCTGTCGTCACCGCGCCTGTCGTCGATCATCGCGACGCCGTCCGTCTCCCGGAGGTTCCGCAGACGCCGGTCCTCGATCCACGGCCGGTGGCGGCGCCGGGGCCGGCACCCGACGTTGGCCCGAAAGCTCCGCCCGGACTCGGCGCGGTGGCGTCCGACGCGCACGGCTTCTTTGCCGATCTCACGGTGGCAGGGCAGACCCAGCGCTTCCGCTACGTCGCGCCGGGCACGTTCACCATGGGCAGCCCCGACGGCGAAGCCGGCCACGACTCCGACGAGACGGCGCACCAGGTGACGCTCACGCGCGGCTTCTGGATCGCCGACAGCGAATGCACGCAGCGGCTGTGGCAGGCGGTGCTCGACGAGAAGCCGAGCACGTTCCTCGGCGAGCAGCTGCCCGTGCACAAGGTCTCGCGCGACGACTGCGAACGGTTCTGCGCCAGGCTCAACCAGCTGGTGCCGGGTATCGGCGCCCGGCTGCCGTGGGAAGCTGAATGGGAATACGCGTGCCGGGCCGGCACCTCCGATCCCTATCCCGGCTTCTGGAAGCTCGACGACACCAGGGCCTGCTACGGTTCGCGTCAGCCGCGTCCGGTGAAGAGCTACCCGTGCAACGCCTGGGGTCTGTACGATGTCGTCGGCAACGTGCGCGAGTGGTGCCGGGATTCGTACGCCGACTTCGCCGCCAGGCCCGCCACCGATCCCCATCCAGCTGGAAAAGGGAAGGGCGTCAGCCGCGGCGGATGCTGGGAGGACAGCGCCAAGAGCTGCCGATCGGCCAGCCGCGATCAGGCGTGGCTGGAAGTCTCGGCTCCCTCGATCGGGCTGCGCCTCGTGCTCGACGCCGTCCCCGCGCACTGACGTACGCCCTTGACCCTCGGCGCGCGCCGACCACCGTCATCGCCATCGGGACCGTCAACGACGAGGTGCTGCATGATCCGTTCGACCCTCCTCTTCTCACTGATCGCCGGCGGCGGCCTGGCCTCCGCCGCGGACCTGATGGTCAACGATCTGCGGCCGAACTACATGCCGTTCATGGGCGAGAGCTTCAAGATGACCGGCCGGCTGGTCGACCAGGCACCCGCCGATCCGGCGTTCACCGCCACCGACGGCAATGAATCGGTGACGAAGGATTCGAAATCCCACAACCGCATGGGCCTGGGGTACTACCGCACCTTCCGCGAACTCGAGCTCGGCAAGGGCGCCTTCATGTGGGGCGTCGAGCTCGCGAAGGACCTCACCAAATCCGGGCAGTACAACATCCACCTCGACGGCGACGCCATCATGCTCGACGGCTTCCTCGGCTTGGCGTGGGCGTTCACCCCCGCCTGGCATCTCGAGGAAGGCCTCCTGCTCGGAGTCGGCCAGTCGAAATGGGATTTCAAGGTCGACAAGTGGTTCATCAACGGCTCGGACTGGAAGGACTCCTACACCAGCTCGGCCTACGAATACGGCTTCCGCGTCGGCACCTATTACACGTTCTCGCAGCATTGGCAGGTCGGCGTCGACGGCCGCTACCTGGTGATGCGCTCGAAGGCGAAATTCACCGGCAACGCGACGCAGGGCGCGGTGACGGAGACGAGCACGTATGAACCGACCATACAGATCGATGGGTTGGGGGCGACGATCAGTGTGGGGTATAGATTTTAGCGGGATGGCGGGATGGCGGGATGGCGGGATGGCGGGATGGCAGGATAGCAGGATAGCAGGATAGCAGGGAGAGACTTCGCGAGCGTGGTGAGGTTGCTATGCTCCTATGCTCCTATGCTCCTATGCTCCCATGCTCCCATGCTCCCATGCTCCCATGCTCGCTTTCCTGCTCCCTCGTCTCTCCTTCCTCCGATTGTCGCGATCGTACTCGCTGTAAAGGCCAAGCCGCGCTGAGCGCGGTGCTCGCTGAGAGCTCGCAGCCTTGACAGCTCCGTGCGATCGCGGGTTGGTCGCAAGGAGAAACGCCATGTGCGGATTCGAGCGGTTGGTTATCTGGCAGAGAGCGCGACAGCTCTCACACAAGATTCGTGAAGCGGCGAAAAATTTCCGCGACGATGCGTATCTGGGTGATCAAATGCGGCGAGCCGCGATCTCGATAGCGGCGAACATCGCCGAAGGCAGCGAACGCGGCAGCGCCGCCGACTTCCGTCGATTCTTGATCATGGCAAAAGCCTCGTGTGCTGAGTTGCGGTCCCACCTGTATCTCGCCCTCGACGACCAGCACATCGACCATCAGCGGTTCGAACAACTGCTGCAAAACGTTTCCGATCTCGGCAGAATGATGACGGCGTTCATCCAATCGATGAAGCGCTGATCGCGGCATCCCCGCCATCCGCCCTTCCTATCCTACCGCCACCATCTCCCGCCCCGCGATCCTCATCTTCGGCAGAATAAACGTCAGCGTCGCCGAAAACGATCCCGCATCCACCCAATGCGGCGTTTGCCCCGGGATCCACACCAGATCCCCTGGACGATTGTCGTGGACCACGCAATCGTCCTCGGTGATCCCCTCCGGCCTGAGCGGGAACTCGCCGCCGGTCGCTTCGGCCTCTGCCCGCGCCGGATACCAGCGCAGCGGATCCTTCAGGCCGTGGAATCGTTTCGCACCGAACAGGTTCCAAGGCAGGGTCGGCATCGGGTCGATGTGGTAGTTGGTCGCCGAGGCGCGGCCGGTGATGAAGATCACGTAGGTGAACGGGCCTTCCCAGCGGATGCGGTTGGCGTGCCACGCGCGCGCCATCGGCGCCATCACCGTCTCCTCGAGAGCGTGCAGCGCGCCGGCGGGTGCGCGCAGCTCCTCGACCGCGAACAGCGAGAGGTGCAGATGAGGATCCTCGGCGACCTGCGCGAGCGGCATGCTCTTCACGCGCTCGCCGCAGGTCGCGGTGACGTCGATGCGGCGGTCCGGCTTCTGCGAGAGGATGCGCGCAAGGGGGTGCCGGCGTGCCTGATCCAAAAGGAGCAACGGGTCGAGGGCTGGCAGCTGGTATGGGAACAGCTCGCCGGAGAGGCGACAGGCCACCGGCTCGGCCGCCGGGTCCTCCTGCAGCTTGTGGAAAAGTGTCCAGTCCTCGACCAGACGCAGATCGGTGCGCATGCAACCCTCCGATATCCATTGATGGTGGTGGCATGCACGAATATGCTCAGCGGGAGTCCCGTCCAAAATAGACAAAGCTGCGCATCATTTGTACGAAAGTGCTATGACCAAAACCGCACCACGTCGTGACCGCATCCTGAAAGTGGCCAGCCCGCTTCCGGCCCCGCCGCTGCGACTGATCAACGGCGGATCCATCCGCACGGGCCCCGGCTTCGCGATCGGGCCGCGCCGCATCCCCGAGTACGGCATCGGCTTCCTGGACGAAGGCCGCGGCTGGATGGTGCAGGCCGGACGGCGCTGCCTGCTCACGCGCGGCGACCTGTTCATCGTCTTCCCCGAGACCAGCTACGCCTTCGCGGCGGACGAGCATCATCCGTGGGACGTGTATCATCTGAACTTCACCTGCGCGGGATTGGCGCCGATCCTGCGGCGCGCCGGTCTCACCAGCACCAGCTACCTCTGCACCGGGATCGACCGCGTCGAGATGCGCGGATGGTTCGACGATCTGCTCGCCGTCGCCGAGCGCTCCGCGGGCGCCGACGTCATCGGCATCACCGCGGCGGCTTGGACCATCCTGCGCGGGATGACGCGCGCCGCGCCGATCACCTCGCCGGGAACCAGGGCTGGCAGGTTCGTCGCCGCCCGTCGTCACCTCGATCAGCGCCTCGCCGAGTCGGTGCCGATCGCAGACCTCGCCGAGCGCGCTGGCTGCTCGCGCTTCCATTTCATGCGCGCCTTCCAGCGCGAAGTCGGCATGTCGCCGCGGCAGTACCAGATCCACGCCCGCATCGCCGCCGCGAAGAAACTGCTGGCCGACGGGCTGAGCGTGAAGGAGACCGCGTACCGGCTCGGGTATGGCGACCTCTTCTATTTCTCGCGCCTGTTCAAGCAGAAGGCCGGCGTCGCGCCGTCGACGTTTGGGAAGCGGCGTTTCCTGTCGTGAGCGGCAGCGGCCGGCCGTCCTTCGCTCCGGTTTGCCGATGGAGCGCCGCCCGATCGCGGCCACCATCCCGGCCGGGGTGAGCCATGATCAAGCGTCCACTCGGCGGTTCCGGCATCCAGGTCGCGCCGCTCGCCTTCGGCGGCAACGTCTTCGGATGGACGGTCGACGAGCCGACCTCCTTCACCCTCCTCGACGCGTTCGTCGCCGGCGGATTCGACCTCATCGACACCGCCGACATCTACTCGCGCTGGGTGCCGGGCCATGTCGGCGGCGAATCCGAGACCATCATCGGCAGGTGGCTCAAGCAGAGCGGCAAGCGCTCGCAGGTGGTGCTCGCGACCAAGTGCGGTTCCGAGATGGGCCCGCAGGACAAGGGCCTGTCGGCGGCCTACATCGTGCGCGCGGTCGAGCTTTCGCTCACGCGCCTGCAGACCGACCGCATCGATCTCTACCAGGCGCATGTCGACGACCTGCAAACGCCGCAGGAGGAGACGCTCGCCGCATTCGACTCCCTGATCCGCTCGGGCAAGGTGCGCGCGATCGGCGCGTCGAACTTCAGCGGCGCCCGTCTGGCGTCGTCGCTCGAGACCAGCCGCGCGCAGGGCCTCGCGCGCTACCAGACGCTGCAGCCGCACTACAATCTCTACGAACGCGCGGAGTTCGAGCGCGATCTCGAACCGGTATGCCGCGCCTCGGGCGTCGGTGTCATCCCCTACTTCTCATTGGCGAAGGGATTCCTCACGGGCAAATACCGCTCCGAAGCGGACCTCGCCAAGAGCGTGCGCGGCAGCGGCGTGAAGGGCTACCTGGATCCGCGCGGCTTCCGCATCCTCGCCGCGCTCGACGCCCAGGCGAAGCGTCTGCAGAGCAGGCCGGCGACGGTCGCACTGGCCTGGCTGCTGTCGCGGCCGACCGTCACCGCGCCGATCGCCAGCGCGACGTCGCTGCCGCAGCTCGATCAGCTGTTGCGTGTCGGACGCCTGGAGCTGGATCGGGTGGCGATCGAGGAGTTGGATGCCGCGAGCGGAGCGGATTGAGGATTGGCGGGCGTGCTGGTGGCTGGACGGCGGCGGATGGCGGGGGCGCGCACCGCAGGTGGGATGGCGGATGGCGGATGGCGGATGGCGGATGGCCGATGGCGGAGGGCACGCATGCGCATCGGGGCACCCGTGCATTGGCGCGAAGTTCCCGCGGAAAATGGTCCGCGCGGAGGCTAGGGATTGATCACGCCATTGAGCGACTGGCTCTTTTCGGATACGTCCTTCAGCGAGGTGCGCAGGTTCGGCTCGTCGTTCACCAGCTTGGCGACCACCGGCTGCACGGATTCGAGGCCAGGCTTCGAGAGATCGAGGTCGAGGGCCTTGAGCGTCTGCGACAGGCTCGATCGGTACGAATCGCTGGCGGTGGTGAGCGTCGCGCTGCTCGCTGCGAGCGCATCCACCGCCGCGCGCAGATCGCCTTCGCGCTTGTTGCTGGAGGTGCGCAGGTCGGGGTCGGTGAAACCGTCAGCGTCCTTATGCCACTGCTCGATCTGCTTCCTGCCAGCGGCGATCGCCGAATCGCTGTGCGATCTCACGTCCTCCAATGACCCGACGAGGTGGTTTGCCTCCGACTTCAGGTCGCCGTACATCTTCTTGAGATCCGGGTTGTCGCCAGCGTTCTGGAGGTTTTTCAGCCCGGCCTGCACCTGGTCGAGATCCTTGGTCGATTTGGCGACGTCGGCGGGAACCGAGGAGGACGCCTTGGTGGTCGCGGCGGAGCGTTCCTGGCCGGTTCCGCAGGAGACCAGGGCGATGGAAAACAGGAGTACGGCGGGGACGGCGAGGAGAGTTTTCATGGGATCTCTTGTGATGGTGAGGAGAGGGCAGGACGGATCCTGCGCGAGGGATGTCAGAGCCGGCCCATCAGGACCAGGATCAGGACGATGACCACGACCAGGCCGAGTCCGCCGGTCGGTGCATAGCCCCACGATCTGCTGTGCGGCCAGGTCGGCAGCGCTCCGAGCAGCGCGAGGACGAGGACGACCAGGATGATGGTTCCGAGCATGAGAGCCTTTGGGCGTCTGGGCGTCTGGGCGTCGAGCGGGTCGTCGGCGGGAGGGAGACGAGAGAGTAGGGAGTACCGTCGCGGCTGATCTGAAAATTGTCTGGAACCTTGTTCAGCCCGAACCGCCAGATGTCGACGTGCGACCGGTCGATCACCGCGGTGCGGAACCCCGGGGGGACCGCTGCGGGTCACGCGAGTCTCGCGATGGCGGAGATTTCTGTGACCGAACGGGGTGCTGGACCGAATAAGGGGGGATGGCTCCCGCATGTGATCGACCGTACTTCAGGGCCCTCCGGCTGCCCAGGGCCCTCCGGCAGCGGCTCCTGTCCTGGACCTGCCTGCCCCTGCTGACTGGGGCGATGTGGCCGATCGCGGCGCACGCGCAGGACGGGTGGCGCGCCCCCGCATCGGCCACCGGGCGATCGAATCCCATCCCGCCGACCAGGGAATCGCTGGCCTCGGGGCAGCGCGCATTCGCACGCCACTGCTCGGCCTGTCACGAAGGTGGCGAGGAAGGCGGCGGCGCGGCGGCGGCGGCGCTGGAAGCCGAGGCGATCGACTTCTCGAAGACCGATCTCTCATCGCAGACGGATGGCGAGCTGTTCTGGAAGGTCACGATGGGCAGGAAGCCGATGCCGGCGTTCCAGCGCAAGCTCGACGATGAAGCGAGGTGGAACCTGATCAACTACATCAAGAGCCTCTCCCCACGTCCGGTGCGCACGGTTCCGCCCAGGGCCACGCCGACAAAGGCCAAGCCATGAGAGGATCGTGCGCTTCGGCCATCCTCCTCGGACTGGCACTGGTCTGGCGGGCGGATGCGGCCGAGCCGGCGCCGGTGACACGCGCCGAGTTCGATCGTCTGCGCGCCGACAACGATCTCCTGCGCAGCGAGGTCAAGCAGATGGCGGAGCGGAGATCCAACGCAGACGGCGAGGCCGCGCCCGCTCCACGCCCGGGCTCCACGGTCTTCCTGTTCAGCGGCTACGCCGCGGGAACATTCGCGAGCCGATCTGGCGAGACGCCATCCTTCTCGACGGCGTTCAATCCGATCCTGCTCTGGCGGATCGACGACTCCCTGTCCTTCGCTGCAGAGCTCGAGGTCGAACGTGAGGACGACCTGACCACGGTCGGCCTCGAATACGCGACCATCGACTACCGCGCGGGCGATTGGGTGGTGTTCTCTGCCGGGCGCTTCCTGACGCCGTTCGGACTTTTCGGTCCGCGCTTCCATCCGTCGTGGATCAACCGCCTGCCGGACGCGCCGATGATCGCCGGGCACGACGGCCTGGTGCCGATATCCGACGACGGGTTGCAGGCGAGCGGCGGCCTGCCGATCGGAGATGCGCGGGTCAGCTGGGCGATCTACCTTTCGAACGGACCGCGCCTGAATGATGGCGCGGACGAACCTGAGGAGGTCGGGCTTCTGCATTTCGACCAGTCCGGCGATCTCAACCGCGGCAAGGCCGTGGGCGGTCGGCTGGGCATCCTGCCGGTGCCTGGGATCGAGCTCGGATCGTCGATCCAGTTCGCGCGCGTGGGCGCCCACCGCAGCGAGCAGGCTGATGCGGATGCGCTGCTGGCGGGAGTCGATCTCTCGTGCACCTGGGACAGCCGCGCGATCCGCGGAGCCTTCGATCTGAAGGCGGAATACATCTGGTCGCACGTCGATCGCGCAAGCTACACCGTGACCTTCGACCCGCTGGTCGGGCCGCAGACGTTCGTGTACGCCGACGATGATCGCGCCGGGGGTTACGTGCAGGCCTCGTATCGTCCCTCGCGGCTGCGCGTCCCGGTCCTGCGCGATCTCGAAGCGGTGGTGCGCTACGAGGTGGTGCGACCACCTGCCTCGCCGATCCCCGAGCTCGACGGGGCCATGCAGTTCGATCGGCACGATCGTTGGACCACCGGCCTCGATTGGTGGATCACCCCGAGCGCGGTGCTCAAGGGCGCGTTCGAGCGCGACACTGCCACCGGTGAGCGCGCGTACCTGGCGCAGCTGGCGATCGGATTCTGAACGATGGAGACCCCGATGTCCGCGAAGATCGCCATCGTGCTGGCCATCGTGCTGGCCCTCCCGATCCTGGCCGCCTGTGGTACGACGCGCGCTGATGCGCAGCCGGTGCGGCGGCAGCCGGCAGC
>JACDEN010000590.1 GCA_013816415.1 Planctomycetota bacterium | reverse complement strand
CCTTGACCAGCTCATCGGCGGAGGTGAACACGCGGTCGGCGGCGACGCCGAAATCCTTCGCGAAAGCCTCGGCGCGCGCGCGGTCGATGTCGCATACGGCAACCACCTCGACGCCCGGAGCCGCCTTCCAGCCCGGCATGTGCGCGTTGCGCATGATGCCTCCGGTGCCGACCAGTCCGACTTTCAGCGTGCTTCCCATGGGCGTCTCCTGTAAGGACGGTGTACGGGCGATGGGCTGATCCGCCATATCTGGGCGGGCCTATCGGATGTCTCTCCCGGCGGTCCTCTGGTCCCGATGCCCTACGGGCATTTTATCGGGACCAGAAAACCTGACTTTCTCGCTAAGGGGCGCAGGGCCCCCTAGAACCCCCATCTTATCACGCGCTCTCGGAGATGCTCACGTACGTAGTGACGTATCAGCGCGCTCGATGCTGGGTCGGCGGCACCCCGTGCAGACGTTTGTAGGCGGTCGAGAAATGGTACGGGTTCTCGAAGCCCAGGTACGAGCTGATCTCGCCGATCGAGAGGCTGGTCTGCGCCAGCAGGATGCGCGCGCGGTCCATCTTGTGGCGCATGAACAGCCGCGTCGGCGAGGTCTTGAATTCAGAGCGGCAGCGCGCGCTGAGCGTGCGCTCGCTCACCGCCAGCTCCTTCGCCATCGCGCGCAGGCCGAGGTGGTGGTGGAGGTGGCGGGCGAAGAGCTGGTGCAGTTCGAGGGCGAAGGCATGGCGGGTGATGCCGCCGAGCAGCTTCGGATCGATGAGTGCCCGCGGCACGGCGCGCAGCATCTCCCACACGAATTCGAAGGCGAGCGCGTCGAGCACGCCGACCGCGAACGGATCGTTGCGCTGTCCTTCCTCGCCCATGCGGTCGGCGAGCGCGGAAAAAACCCCGGTGCGGTCGGCCACCACCTGCGCCTCGGCACCGATCTCGCCAAGGATGTTCGCCGATTCGTCCGGCTGCGGACCCGGCACGATCCGGACGGTGATGGCATGGAACATCACCGGCTTCTCGCACTGGTCCTCGTGGTGGTCGCCGGGTTTGAGGATGACGATCGACGGCGCGGGCGCGTCCACCGTGATGCCGTTGATGCGGCAGCGGTACGATCCTTTCCGGACGACGATGATCTCGTAATCCGGATGTCGGTGGCGCAGGACGGTGAAGCGGTCCTTCCGGCAGTCGACCACATCCATGTTGCTGAAGGTGACGCGGAACGGGAACGCGTCCGCGGCGCCCGCCGGACGGGTGACGCAGGCGAAGAACTTCCCCGGCCCGACCTCCTTCAGCTGCATCCCAGAACCCTAGCGACGCGACGGAGGTCGCAATCGCGCGGGCCCGGCAGCGAGCGCAGCGAGCTACCCCATGAAGCTGATGTGCGCCTCCGGCGCCTCTCCGCCCGGACCCTGCCAACCACCACGGCGCCACCTGGAGCACCGGGGCCGGGACACCTCGTCCCCTCTCCGGGGCACGTGAAGCATTTCTGAGCGCGGGCGCGGCTGATGGCCGCGTACGGGTCACTCGCTCGCTGACGTGCTGCGCAGCCGGAAGGTGGTGCGCAGGGTCGCGAGGGTGAACGGCGATCCGGTGAGCGCCGCGGCGTTGCGCGCCACGTAGATCTGATCGGTGAAGGCCGGCACGCTGAACGCCGGCGTGGTCCCGGCGAAATCCCATTTCCAGGTAATCTGAGCGAAGCGCTGGATGAGCAGCGTATTGGCGCCGAGGGTTTGGATGAGGTGGGCGTAGCCCTGCGTCGGATTGAGCGCGTCGACGCCGAGGGCGTCGCCTGAGATGGTGGTGTCGACCTGGCGGTAGTTGATGGTTGGCGCGGTGTTCACCCGCGTCACCAGGATGTGGCTCTGGCGCTGTCCCGATACCGCCGCCGTGACCGCCGCGGCGCCGATGCGGGTCACGCTCACGGGGAACGGCGTGCCCGCGGCGATGGTGGTGGTGCCGTCGAGATCGAGCGTCCAGTTATCGGTGGAGGCGTAGGTGTACGACGACGCGAGGTTGTGCACCAGCGTCCCCGCGGCGATGGTCGCGGTGACGCCGGAATCGGGATCGAGGTAGCTCACCGGACCGGCATCGAAGACAATGGTCACGACGTGGGTCCCCATCTGGTTGCTCGCCAATGGCCAGCTGCTCACCACCGCGCCATCGGTGCTGACGTGGAATTGTCCGGTCGAGGTGGGATAGATGCGATTCCCGGCGACGTCGGTCAGCGTCGCGTAGTCGACCAGATAGGCCGTGCCGGGCGTGATCGACCGCAGTCCGAGGCCCTTGGTCGAGATGCCGCTGCTGCCGGCGACGGTCGTGGTCTGCAGCAGCAGTTCGTTGGCGGCGCCGATCGCCTGGTTGATGACGGTATCCGCAGCGGACGCCTGCTGCACATCCGCGGTCACCGGATCGACGATGACCGGCGATGATCCGCCGCTCGAGCCGCACCCCGGCAGCCCGATCGCGAAGGCCGCGGCGCAGGCGATGGCGCAGATCCGGGCGACGCGGGGGCTCGACATATCCATCCTCGGTTCGGGGTCCCGCACCCTAGCCGGCCACCACGGGAAGGAAGTCCGAGCCGATCGGCCGTCGCGCGCTCAGGGCAGCGTCTCGATGCGGATCCGGCGGATCCAATAGGCCTGGGCCGGCCAATAGGCGTAGAGCATCACCTTCATCTCGGTCACCAGCGGCGTGTGCTCGGTGGGATGGAAGTCGTGGGTCACGGTGTGCCAGCCATCGCCGTCGCCCACACCGTTGGCCACCGCCTCGTACAGCCGGCGTTTGGTGCCGCGCATCTCGCCGTAGCCGCGCACCCATACCTTCACTCCCGAGGCCGGACCCATGAAGTCGTAGCGCAGCCGGTAGGCTCGTTTGGGCTCGATCGGGAAGGCCTCGGAATACAGCGACAGGCCATAGGT
>JACDEN010000589.1 GCA_013816415.1 Planctomycetota bacterium | reverse complement strand
GTCCGCGCCATGCTCATCCCGCCCCGCTTGAGCCGGTGCCTCACCGCTTAGATTGCCTGCAGAAACCGGGGTACGCCATGATGTTCATCGACCCGCACATCCACATGAGCGCGCGCACCACCGACGACTACGAGGCGATGCGCGCCGCGGGTGTCGTGGCGGTGATCGAGCCGGCGTTCTGGGTCGGACAGGCGCGCACCACCGTCGGCAGCTTCCAGGACTATTTCTCGAGCCTGGTCGGGTGGGAGCGGTTCCGCGCCTCGCAGTTCGGCATCCACCACTACTGCACGATCGGACTCAACAGCAAGGAGGCGAACAACGACGCGCTCGCCTCGCAAGTGATCGAGCTGCTGCCGCTGTACGCGACCAAGGAAGGCGTGGTCGCGATCGGCGAGATCGGCTTCGATGACATGACCGCGGTCGAGGAGAAGTATTTCCGCATCCAGCTCGACCTCGCCAAAGAGGTCGACCTGCCGGTGATGATCCACACCCCGCACCGCAACAAGAAGGCCGGCACCATCCGCTCGATGGAGATCTGCATCGAACAGGGCCTGCCGCCCGGGCGGGTCATCGTCGACCACAACAACGAAGAGACGGTGCAGGATGTCCTCGACCGCGGATTCTGGGCGGCGTTCACCATCTATCCGAAGACCAAGATGGGGAACGAGCGCATGGTCGAGGTGGTGCGCCGCTACGGCTCGGAACGCATCATCGTCGATTCCAGCGCCGACTGGGGCGTCAGCGATCCACTCGCGGTGCCGAAGACTGGACGGCTGATGCTTGAGCGCGGCATCGCCAAGGAGGTGGTCGACGCCACCTGCTACCGCAATGCGCTCGCCGCGTACGGACAGTCGGGGCAGATCTCGGAGACGGACTGGCTCAGCCCGTCGGCGATCGACCAGCGGAAGTTGTTCGACGGCAACAGCGTCCTCAGAGGCCAGGAGCCGATCATCCAGTGATGTGCGAAAAGACGATGCGCGGCATCGCTGCCGCGCATCGTCGCTGATACCTGCCATCGGCGATGGGCGGGTGCCACCCATCCCCGACCTGACGGCTACTTGTCCTTCTTGTGCGCCTTGTGCGCGGCGCGGGCGGACGTGCGCTCGTCCTTGCTGAGGTGGCCGTCGCCGTCCTTGTCGATCTTGGCGAACACTTCGGGGTGCTTCGCTTTCAGCTTCGCCTCGCGTTCGCCCTCGTGCGCCTGACGGTAGGCCTTCACCTCGTCGCGCTGCAGGTGGCCGTCGCCGCTGGTGTCGGCGGCGGCGAACGCTTCCGGGTGCTTCGCCTTGAGCGCGGCTTCCTTCTCGGCGTGACGGGCCTGGCAGGCGGTTTTGGCCGCGGCGCGCTCCGACTCGTCGAGCTTGCCGTCCTTGTTGGCGTCGAACTTCTCGAGCGCCTTCTGGTGGTGCGCTCCGCGATGCTTGCCGCCGTCGTCGGAGGCGCTGAACGCGGGGGCGGATACGAGGGCGAGGGCGGCGGTGATCAAGGACAGGGTCAGGGGAAGGCGCATGGCGGGCTCCGGGTCTGGGGTGGGTCGTTTCCTGCCTGGGATTCTAACCGCAGCGCCGAACCGCCAGTGTGGGAGAATCCGTCAATGGCCGGACAATGCCCGGAAACCCGGCCGCGCTGGCGGCTCGGCGGGGCTGGGCCCTTCGCAACCGTCGGCCGGCACGCGGGCTCGCCAAGTCCCGGGCATGCGTATGCTGCTGGACATGGCATCGACCACGGCACAGGAACCGGCGCTCCGGCCCGCTCGAAACCCGGCCGAGAAGGAGGCGGCGCTGCTCCGTCAGCTCGCGGAGTACGGCTCCGCGATGGTCGCGCTCTCGGCAGGCGTGGATTCGACCTACCTGCTCGCCGTGGCGCACGAGGCGCTCGGCGGCGCGGTCACCGCCGTCACCGCCGACAGCCCGAGCCTCGCGCGCGCCAGCCTCGCCGAGGCCGAGGCGTTCTGCCGCGAGCGCGGCATCCGCCATGTCGTCATCGCCACCGATGAGTTCGAGCGCGCGGACTATCTCGCCAACGACGGACAACGCTGCTTCCATTGCAAGGCGGCGCTGATGCGCGCGATGGACGGACTGGCAGCCGCGACGAAGGACGGCCGGGGAACCCAGGCGCTGCTGCTCGGTGCGATCGTCGATGATCTCGCCGACCACCGCCCAGGCATGCGCGCGGCGGCGGAGGCGGGCGCGCGCTGGCCGCTCGCCGACTGCGGCTTCACCAAGGAGGACGTCCGTCAGCGGTCGCGCGAACGCGCTTTGCCGACGTGGAACCGTCCCGCGGAGCCCTGCCTGTCGAGCCGCGTCCCCTACGGCGAGCCGGTGTCGCCCGAGGCCGTGCGCATGATCGAAGCGGCCGAAACCCTGCTGCGCTCCCACGGGCTGCGCGAATGCCGCGCCCGCCACCACCAGGTCGGCCGCGGCGCGGACGGCAAGCCGCGCGGACACCTGTGCCGCATCGAAGTGCCCGAGCGCGATCTCGAACGCGTCGTCGCGGTGCGCTCCGCCCTGGTGCCGGCGCTGCGTGCGCTCGGCTACCTCAATGTCACCCTCGATCTCGCGGGACTCGCCAGCGGCGGCTTCAATGCGCTGCTCGGGCCGACGGGCCGCGGCGTGGGGACCTGACATGGCCGACGTCGCCCGTCCGCATCCGGATCTGCCTGCGACCCTCGACCTCGACCTCGATCGCGCGCGCCGCTGCGGCTTTCCCGAGGTGGTGTTCGGCTCGGGCAAGACCGTCGATGAGGTCGTCGTCGCGGCGACGCGCCTGATGCAGGCGCACGGTCAGGCGCTGGTGACGCGCGCCGACGACGACGCCCTGGCCGCGCTCGCCTCCGCGCTTCCCGCCGGCACCGTCCATCGCCGCAGCCGCTGCTTCAGCGTCGGGGATCCGGCGCCGCGCTTCGGTCCGGTC
>JACDEN010000588.1 GCA_013816415.1 Planctomycetota bacterium | reverse complement strand
GGCGATGCGCGCCAGGTGCGCAAACGGCGGCAGACCTCGCGCTGACCGGTGTCCGGGTCGCGGGGTTCAGCCGGCGGCGGCCGCCGATGCCTTGAGATCGGGATGGAACCGCAGCGCCGCCTGGTTGTAGCGCTCCATCTGCGGGCCGAGGAATTCGCCCGGGTTTCCCAGGTAGGCCGGCTCGAGCAGCCAGGGATTGTGCTCGATGCCCCAGCGCATGGCCTCGAACTCGTACATCGAGCTCGCCTGGCGCCAGCCGCCATGCAGCGTGGCGCGCTTCCACTCGGGACGGTACTCGGCAGCGTGCCACATGAGCGGATTGTAGAGCGCGCAGTCGCCCGGTTCGAGGTGGACGTTGATCGCGCCCGGCATGCTGGCCATCGGCATCGGATCGATCGCCGCGGCTAGTCCATAGGGGCTGGTGAATCCCAGGTCCTCGAAGCGGCGGGCGAACGCCGACTCCCCCGCCGTACTCGCGCGGCGGTGGCTTCCGGGGACGATCCACAGGCTGCGGTCGTCATACAGCGCGCAGTTGAATTGGATGCAGGTGTTCGGGCGGTCGAGCAGGGCCGGGAGTTCGTGATAGCCGTCCTTGAAATCACGATGCCAGTTGCAGACGCGATGGTCGACGCTGCCGATGAGTACCGCGAGTCCAGCGAACGCCAGTTCCGAGGTGCCGATCACCTCCTCCGCCGCGAGATTGAGCTGCGGCAGGTTCAGGAAGTCCTTGAAGCTCGGATGGTAGCAGGCGGGATCGAGGATCGCCTGGTGGCGTCCGGTCCCGAGGCGTCCCTGGCCTCGTTGTCCGATGATCGGGTCCAATCCCAGGCGCAGCCGATCCACCAGCGGCATGGGAATGCCGCCGCGCAGGACGATGAAGCCATCGCGGCTGAAGGCGTCGCGCAGGGGGAAGCTCATGGATCCTCCAGGAATCGTGGTGCGGCAGACCGCGTGATCTTCCGGACATCCTAATGCTGTTTTCCCGCTTTCATGCCCCTGGAAAGGGCTCCATCATGGAGAAAACGGGGGTCCCATGGGATCGGCCTCATCGCCGCAGCCGCTGGTGTCGGTCAACAATGCCGCGGTCCATGACAACCGCGAACCGGTGACCTATCATCATCAGGAGCATTACCTCGGGATCCTGCTCCGGGGCGGTGGATCCTACCGCAGCGGCTCGGTGGTCATGCCGTCCGAGCGGCCGTTGTTCGCCTTCACCCCCGCGGGTCGTGCGGACGTCAACGGGCTGGTCGGGCCGACCATGTCCTGGTATGCGGGCTTCACCTGGCCGGAGCTGGTGGTGAGCGACGATGGAGGTCCCGAGATCGGCATCGAGCTCGACGGCCAGCGCCTGTCGGTGCCGGCATTCAAGGTCGTCGATTCCGAGATCGCGGCCCAGGTGACGCGACGGTTCGCGCTCTTGCGCGGCGCTCTCGCCCGGCCGGGGCTCGCCGGACTGATGCAGGCCCGCGCGGTCATGCTCGACATCGTCACCGCCTACATCGATGCGCCCAGCGGTGGCTCGGCGTCGCATCGCGCGGTGGTGCGGTTCCATGAGCTGCTGCGCCGCCGCTCGTGCGAGCGCGTGTCGATCGAGTCGTTGGCCGAGTCGAGCGGCCTGACCTCCGACCACCTGCGCGAGCAGTTCCACAAGCGCTTCGGCATGCGCCCGGTCGAATATCGGACCGCGCTGCGGATGGCGCGCGCGCGAGAGCTGCTGTCCTCGAGCGCCTTGAAGGTCGGCGACATCGCTGCCAAGGTCGGATATCCCGACCCGCTATATTTCTCGCGCGTGTTCAAACAGCACTTCGGCATGGCGCCGCGCGACATGATCCAGCGCTACCGCATGATCCCGTCGGATCCGTAGCGAGGACCGAGGCGCAGCGCACAAAGCATGCCGAGGGGCGGCGAGCGCCGTGCCGAAAAAGTCGCGTGCGCGTGCGGCCGCGCATGTCCGTCGCGACGCCAGCTGCCCAGCATCGCAAGCTGCCGGGTCGACGCCGGTTAAACGTCGCGCGAGCGCGCGTTCCGGAGGCGCATGTCGCCGGTCGGGCCTTGACACCATCAGGTGCTGTGGCGCCCGAGCAGGGGGCGTGGATACTCCGTTCCCGAGGATCGACCAATCCGCCATGAAACTCACCAACGAACTCCCTCCGGCCATCAGCGACGGCCTGCGCCAGGCCGGCTCCGATACCGGCGACATCGCGCTCTCGATCGCGACCGACATCAACCTGATCGGCCAGTACGTCCGTCAGTGGGTGGTGGCGAGCAGCACCACCCTGTGGGTCTTCGACGAGGAGACGCCACAGAAGGCGGCGCTGACGCTGGCATTCTCCGAGACCAAGGAATTCCGCACCATGGCGGTGTACGGCTCCGGTCTGCTCCAGGCCAAGGTCAACGGCATCTGGCTCGACATCGTCCGCTACAGCAACCGCACCAAGTATCATTTCGGTCGGCTGGCGAAGCAGCTCGAGAACCTGCGCGAAGGAAAGAAGCTCGAATTCGGACCGGATGACGAGGTGGATCCGCGCCGCTGCGCGGTTTCCGGAGTCATCCTCGAATACCCGGGACAGCTTTCGCCGTTCGCCGTCAAGCACGGCGCCGCACTGTCGCGCGTCATGCAGCTGATGCGGCCGTATTGGCCGGCGGCGTTCATGATGATGGTGCTGCTGGTCGTGGCGGTCGCCCTCGACATGATCGCGCCGCGGCTCATCCAATACCTGATCGACCATGTGCTCGATCCGAAGTCGTCGGGGAAGTCGCAGCCGTTCGCGTTCCTGGCCGAGCTGAAGAACCCGACCTACCTGCTGCTGCTGGTGGTCGGCGCCTATGCGATCGCCCAGGTGCTGCGCGCCGCGGCCACCGTGCTCAACGGACGCATCGCCAGCCGCGTCGGCACCTCGATCTCGTTCGACAT
>JACDEN010000090.1 GCA_013816415.1 Planctomycetota bacterium | reverse complement strand
CCTGAGCTACGACAGCGTCGGACACCACCTTGCCGCCGCGCTCGGCGTGCCGGTGGTGGTGGCATTCACCGGATATTCCGACCCGGTCTTCCCGATCGCCTGGCAGCCGCGCGGACCGGGGCCCATCGATGTCGTCGCGATCCCCACCGCCGACAAGGATCGGTCCGAGCAGTGGCAGCGCGTGTGCGAGCGGCTGCCGCGTCCGTGACGCGAGAACCGCACGCCGCTGTCACATGCGCGCGATTAAGTCGCGCGCGCACCACGCGATCAGATCCTCGTGCCGCGCCTCGGTGAGGCGATGGTCGCCGTCGACCAGATGCAGCTCGACGCGCTCACGCGCACTCGCGTAGGCGACGCTCTGGCGGTGATCGACGCTCTGATCCTGCCGCCCCTGCACGATCGCCGCCGGCATCGGCGCTTGGCCGGGAAGCGCGGGCAGGGCGAGGCAGCTCTCATAAAAAGCGGCGCCGAGCGGCAGCTCGCGCTCGACCGCGTGATGGAAGAACGGGCGCTGGCCATCGCGGCGCCAAGCGGCGATGCCCTCGTCGCCCAGGCGGCTCGCCCAGCTATCGGTGAAGCCGAACGCCGGCGCGATCAGCAGCAGACCGCTGACGCGATGCGCGCGTCCCTTCGCCGCCAGCCACGCCGCGGTATAGCCGCCGAGGCTCGAGCCGATCAGCAGCACCGGCGCGCCGTCCGCTGGCAGCGCGCGCAGCGCGGCCTCTGCGCGGCTCGCGAGCAGATCCATGGTCAGTCCGCGGAAATCCCCCGCCTCGAGATCGGGGATGACGTAGCGTCCGTCAGCGCCGAGCGTCGCGGCGAGCCGCGCTCCGAGCGCGATGCCCTTGGCGCTGCGCGGACTCGAGGCGAAGCCGTGGAGGTAGACGGCGTGGGTCATCGGAGAATGTCCGACGTCCGACGTCGGGAAACGGCAAGTCGACGATGACCGGGAATATCGGGGCGGGACTTCGGCGATGTGATTGTTGGCGAAAATGTCCGACGTCCGACGTCCGACGTCGGGAAACAGCAAGCGTGCGATGTCCGGGGCTGTCGACGTCGGACGTCGGACGTCGGACGTCGGACGCTCTCCCTCACGCCTTCTTGCGCGCTGCTTCCAACGCCACCGCCGTGATGCTCCAATGCGACGCGCTCCACATGACCGCTCCGTCTTTTACCAGGAAGACCTGCGGGCTCTGGTGGGTGTGCTTGAGGCGGGTGGCGATCCAGTTCGACAGCGGCCGCTCGCTCTGCACCACCACCACCGCGGCGACCTCCTCGGGGTGTGCCGCGAGGTAGGATCGGAACTCGTCGTAGGCGGCGGTCGAGATCGGGCAGGCGTTCGAATGCTTGAACAGCCACGCGGGCGTGCTGCCGGTGATCAGCGCCTCGGCATCGGCCTGGGTGATCGCTTCTCGCAGCATGGGGGCTCCTCGTTGCGACCATTGTCCGCATGGGCGGCTACTTGTCCTCGGATTTCTTCGCCATGGTGAACTTCACGGCACCGGTGATGCCGGTGGCCTGAAAGCTCTTGCCGATGCGCAGGTCGGCGTTCAGCGGCAGGAACGAGCCTTCGAGGCGCATCATCTCGCCGAACATGAGGTCGGCAGCGAGGGTGATCGCGCCCTGGCCGGCCATGCTGTTCTCCTGCAAGGGCAGCAGGCGGTTGACCCAGGCGAGGTCGCCATGGTCGACGACCCCGGTGATCTGGCCGGTGCCGGTGGCGGTGAGGTTGCCGCCGAGCTGCGCCGAATAGCCGCCGACCTGCGGCTCGCCCTTGTCGTTGGCCGCGCGCACCAGGATCTCGTCGACGTCGAGCGCCGCCGGAGCGTAGCCCTGCGGCGGCGTGAGCTGGAACTTCGCGGTGAACAGCGGCGTGCGCGCCGCGACGTCGAGCCACACGCCGCCGGGCAGGCGCACCGCGCCCTTGCGCAGCTGGCCGCCGAAGCGCGCTTCGAGGCGCTCCTCGCGCCAGCTGAAATCGCCGCGGATCGCCGCCACCAGATCCTGCAGCAGGTCGGGCAGGGTCAGGCCGTCCAGGGCCAGGCTCGCGAGGTGGCCCTTCACCTCGTTCTCGTCCTGCGCGATCGCCATCTCGAACGACAGCGCGCCGCGCAGGTCGGGCAGCACCGACGGTCCGTGGATGCGGATCAGCAGGTCTTCGACGCGCTTGAGCGTGACCTTCATGGTTCCCGATGCGGACGAGCCGGAATAGGTGATGGTGCCGACCGGCAGTTCGGCGGCGACCGAGAACCCGTCGGCGCGTGGATCGATCTCGCAGGTGCCGTCGGTCGGACCGAACGACCAGCCGCGGATCGAGAAGCGCGCCTGACGCGCCTCGAAGTAGCAGCCGCGCAGGCCGCCGTCGATGGTCATGCGCACGCTCGCGGCCTGTCCGCCGTTGACGGTGAAGTCCTTGGGCAGGAACGGCTGGGCGAGCGACAGCGGCACCTCGACCGCCTTGACCAGCAGGGGCGCGTCGGGCTTCCAGTCGAGATCGACGGTGGATTTCGACTGTCCGGGCGCGAACAGCGTGGCCGAGACCGACTCCTCGTGCTCGCGCGCACGGATCTTCAGGCGCAGCGAGGGGACGATCTTCAGGATGTCATCGATCGGCACCTGCACCGGGATTCCCAGGCGCGGACCTGGATGCCATTTCACCAGCTCGATGGTGGTGTCCTTGCTGTCGAGATCCGCGGTCAGGCGGCCTTCTGCCTGCGCGACGCCGCTATCCATGATGCGCAGCTTGCTCAGGTTCAGGCGATGGTTGTCCGCGGCGAGCACCGCGCTGCCCTCGCCATCGGGCCAGCGCGCCTGCAGGTTTCCCGAGAAGCCGTCGCCGACCTGGTCCTTCTCGACCACCGTGCCGCTGCCGTCGGCGGTCGCCGGCAGGAAGGCGCGCAGGACCGGCGGGATCGCCGGCAGCAGCCGGATCGCCACCAGCGCATCGAGCACCGGAGCGAGGTCGCCGCGCACGCGTTTCCCTTCGATCACCAGACGGTAGGTACCCGCCGGCGTCTTCTTGGTGTCGATGCGCAGCGACACCGCCTCGTTGCCGTAGCGCGCGGTGACGTCGGCCGAGGTGATCGGCCCGTTGTCGATCGCGGCGACGTGGATGTCGGTGACCGACAGCCCGGTCTCGACGGCCAGCGCGCCGTCGATGGTGATTGGCGTGCCGCGCCCCGTGCCCGGCCCCGCGGGGATGCTCTTCTCGGTGGCGATGATGCGGTTGAGGAGGGCCCACGATTTCGCGTCGAGGCGCATCGCCGCGCCCTCGATGCGCAGCGAATCCAGGCGCAGCCGGCGCAGATGGATCCGCGCGCGGATCTTCGCCACCGTCAACAGCGGCTTCTCGCCGTCCTCGCCGATCACCACGTCCTTCAGCACCGCCTCGATCGAGGACGCCATCTCGAAGCTGCCGACGGTCAGGCGCCCAGGGAGCCGCTGACTGTAGATGCTCTCGATGCGCCGCTCGATGCGGCCGGAATGCAGGTACCATTCGACCGTGATGAATCCCGCGAGCGGCAGTCCGAGGACCACCAGCGCGACGATCATCCAGATGCGGCGGCGCCGGGTCATGGCCCAGAGTGTCGGACGGCGCGGTCCGGGGCAAGGGGACCCGATGGCGGACCGGACGTTGCGGGGTGCCTCGCGCGCCTCCGGCGGTAGAGTCCAGGCATGACCGCACCCCGCGGCCGCACCGGATGGATCCATGCCCCCGACCGACCTGCGCTTCACCAAGATGCACGGCTGCGGCAACGACTACGTCTACATCGACGCCTGGCGCGAGCGCGTGCCGTCGAACCTGCCGAAGCTCGCGCGGGCCATCAGCGACCGGCATACCGGCGTGGGTGCCGACGGCCTGATCATCATCGGACCGTCGCGCCGCGCGGATGCGCGCATGGTCATGTTCAACTCCGACGGCTCGCGCTCGGAGATGTGCGGCAACGGCATCCGCTGCGCCGCCAAGCTGGCGTACGACCACGGACATCTGACCACGGCGAAGATGCGCATCGAGACCAGCGCGGGCATCCTCGACGTCGAGCTCCAGAAGCGCGGTCACGCGGTGGTCGGCGCCAGCGTGCTGATGGGCCGGCCGCGGCTGTCGCCGGCGACAGTGCCGGTGCGCCTCGGTGCGAGCGGCCCCCTGCTACCGCTGACCCTGACCATCGCCGGTTCGCGCCTCCGCCTGCTGGCCGTGGGCATGGGCAATCCGCACGCGGTGTGCTTCATCGACGATCCCGACGATTTCCCGGTGGCCACCGTCGGCCCGCTGATCGAACGCCACGCGCGCTTTCCCAAGCGGACCAACGTCGAGTTCGTCTCGCGCCTGCGTGATGAGCGCGGTGTCCCCGTCCTGCGCCAGCGCACCTGGGAGCGCGGTTCCGGCGAGACCCAGGCCTGCGGCACCGGCGCCTGCGCGACCCTGGTGGCGGCGATCCTCGACCAGCGCATCGACGTCCGTGAGTCCATCATCCGCCTCGACGGCGGCGACCTGCGCGTCGAGTGGCCGGCCGATGACGCCCCGGTTCGACTGACCGGGCCAGCGGTGACGGTGTTCGATGGCACCTATCCGGCGTGAATCCGGCGTGAATCAGTGGCGCTCCAGCACCTCGGCCCGCCAGACCGCGAAACGCTCGGAGACCGGATCGTACCAGGCGCCGCGCCGGTACCTCGGCGTCTCGACGAAGGTGCGATAGCTTTCCACGGCCGCGGAGCGGTCGCCTGAGCGCTCGCAACGGATGCCCTGGCACAGCAGCAGGTCGGCTGGCGCGGTGATCGCGTGGGGCTGCGCGAGATACGCCGCTTCGTCGATCGTCCCCGCCAGGGAGCTGGCGTTGTACCACGGTTTCTGATCATACGCCCACCGCCGGTTCTTCAGCACCCAGGCGCACATGCGGTCGAGCGCGCCGGCGTCGCCGGCGAGTTCGCGCAGGAACGGCACGATGAGGTAGTGCGGCAGGTGGAACTGGTGCTGGTGGAGCTCCCACACCGCCGGCACCTCGAAGCGCGCGAACGCCGGCTCGATGCGGCCAGCGATGAACGCCTCGAGTCCGAGCAGATGCCTCGGCCACATGCCGTAGCGGAAGTCTCCGCCATGGCGCGCGAAGGCCTCGTCGCCCTTGCCGATCGCCATCAGGGTGTGGACCGTGGTGGCCTCCGCGCCCTGGATCTCATCGGCACGGTCGAGCAGGATCAGGGCTCGCGCCGTCAGATCCGCCGACCTTTTCGCGCGGACCACCTCCTCGCTGCGCCCGACTGCCATCAAGGCCATCGGAAGCGTCGGATAGAACGCCAGGCTGCGCTCGGGATGCCCCTGCTCGATGTGCGCTGCCATCTCCATCGAGGATGCGTAACCAGGAAAGCGGAGCTCGATGTCGCGTGAGCGCCCGCTGAAGAACAGCACCTCGATGCAGCTCATCGGCTCGTCGGCATAATCAGCCAGCACCTCCTCCTCGCGGCCGAGGTGGCGCAGCGCGCGGGCGCAGCGCGACCGCTGCCGGGGAAAACGGTCGAGCACGTCCTGCGGACGCCCGAGGACGATCAGCGCATCCGCTGCCGCCGGATCGGCATTGCGGTCGTCCATGCACCGATCGTGCACCTCCAGGTAGCGGGCGACCATTGCAGTATCGCCATCGAGCATCGCCGCGCGTACCAGGGAGGACGTGTAGTACGACCACTGGAGCGCGGCGCGTTCACGGGTCTCTGGGCGGGACGAGCGATAGATGCCGGGAAGCGTTTCGAGGAGCCGCTCGTGCTCGCCCTGTTCGAACCAGATGTCGAGCCGATGGAGCGCGATGGTTTCATCCCATGAGGTTCCGTACAGCGAATCCCAGATCGCGACCGCATCGTCCGCGCGACCTTGGCGCAGACGGCTCACGCCCTGTTTATAAGTCGCCTCATGCGCGAGCCGCGACCCCGGATGCGCGTCGGCGACGCGTCCATATTCCCTGACCGCCTCGTCGAAGCGCAGCTGCTCGAGGCAATAGTCCCCGATGGCGGTGGCGGCGATGGTCGCCGCGGGTTGCCGGCTGTAGATGCGCAGATTCCAGAACTCGACGCCGGGGAAGAATCCATAGATCGCGACGTATCCGCCGGTGAGCGGAAAGGCGCCGATGTACTGCGCGATCCTGCGGCCGTCGACCGACAGAGACAGTATGTTGTCCTGGATCTCGACGCGCACGCGGTAGCGGATACCCGGAACCGGCTTGAACGACGAGTACGCTAGGTCGTGGCGCTCATGGAAGATGCCGGAGTGCGAGCCCTGGGCACCGACCTGGAAGCGGTAGGTTCCTGGCATGACTTCGGTCGCCTGGCGCATGTCCGCGAGCTCGGTTCCGCGGATCCAGAAGATCGAGAGATCCGTGCTCGGCACATCTTCCGGTATGTGGCCTTCGAACTCGACCGCGAGATCGCCCCAGAGCCTGCGGGTGCACACCAGACAATTGGCGTTGATGATGGTGGTGGTGACCCGGCCCTCGCCGAAGAGGAATCCGCCGCTGATGGTCTTCCAGTCCTTCTGCCAATCAGCGGCCGTCGTCGGAAACGTCACCACCGGATCGCCCCACAGCGCCGCCTCCTTCTCACGCGCGCCCAACGCGGCGCCGGCGCGGAAGGCGCGGGGAGTGATGTGGAAGAACGAACGGAATTGCCGGCTGAAGAAATGCTGGGACGCGAAGCCGCTGCGTTCGCTGATCTCCTTCAGCGACAGTTCCCGGCCCTGCTGACGCTCGCGCAGCAGCCGCATCGCGAGCTCCAGGCGCGCGCGGACGATATGGCCCTTGAGTCCGGTGCCGTGGCTGCTGCGGCACAGGCCGTGCAGGCGATGGGCCGACAAGCCCACCGAGCGTGCGAGGTCCTCGACCCGCCAGGGGTGCGCGGGATCGGCGTCGATGCGGCGCATGATCGCTGCCAGGCGCTGGTCCTCCTGCAAGCCGACCGAGAGCATGCGCGCGGGCGCGTGGGAGCGCG
This sequence comes from Planctomycetota bacterium, assembly GCA_013816415.1. Taxonomy (GTDB): domain Bacteria; phylum Planctomycetota; class UBA11346; order UBA11346; family UBA11346; genus JACCZE01. The sequence goes on along the minus strand of JACDEN010000090.1, from coordinate 1,521 downwards.
TGCGGCGCCGCGCGAACGCGGCGAGTTCGCCGACCAGGGCCATGATCGTGCGCTCGAGCCGCCAGGGCGAGCCGATTCCGGGAACGACGAGCAGACTGAGATCGCGGTAGGCGCGCAGGACCTCCGGCGCCTCTTCGCCTGAAAAATTCAAAGGCAGCAGCGCCTCCTCTCCCGGCCCGAGGATGTCGTCGCGCAGCGCATCGGCCGGCGAGCTGGGACCGGTGCGGAAAGTGAAATGGCAGTTCCACAGCACCAGCTTCGCCCGCGTCTCGTTCAACGTCGCGGACACCAGCGGCGGCAGGACCACGAAGTCGTTGCGCCCGGCGATCAGCCGCCGTCCATCCTTCATCTCGAAGGCCGCCTCGCCCTGGCAGATCCAGTACACCGCCCAATCGGAGAACGATTGCGGTAGCCCCGGAGCCCCCCGCGCCCACGCGACCCGTCCGTGACCCGACCCGTAGGCCGGGATGCCGTGCGGCAGCGGTTTGACCAATGGGGCCTGCGCCATCCGTCCCTCGCCACCGGGCATCGTCGCTCGACACCAGATTAATGCAAAAATTATCAGGTCTGGCCAAAGATACCGGATCATATCCGCTAGACTGGCCCCATGCCCCGCCCCACCACCCCGCTGGCAGTCCGCCTGGGTGCCAGCCTCGCCGCCCACGCGGTGCTGGTCACTTGGATCCTGGCCCTATTCAGCGCCGGACCCGGCGGCAGCGCCCCCCTCGTCTGGCCTCCTTCCGACGCGCGGCCGATTCCGGCACCCCGGACCCCGGCCCCCGAGTACGCGCCGACCACGGCAGGACTTCCCTCCATCACCTCCCCCGAGGAGCACCGGCTATGAGCACCGACCCGAATCTTGAACAGGACCTGGATTTCGACGAGCAGCCGGAGGAGGAGCAGGACTCACGCTCCCGCGCCGCCGGCTGGGCGGGCTGGGTCATCAGCTTCTGTTTCCACGCGCTGCTGATCCTGCTGATGGCCAGCATCTACTTTCTGGTCAAGCAGCCCGAGGTCGACGTGCCGCCAGTGCGCGTCGCGACCATCGAGCCGCCGCCGAAGAAGGAGGAGAAGCCCAAGGAGGACCGCACGCTCGAGACCACGGTCGAGCTCGACGTCCAGGCCGATTCGGATCATCCGAATCCGATCTCGCAGCTCGACCTGCCGGTCGAGAACTCGGAGCGCGAAGAAGAGAGCGACAACCCGGTGGCCAAGGGCCGCGAGGAGGCGGTCGCCGATTCCGAGATGGGCTCGACCGGCGCGTTCATGGCGATCGGCGCCGGCGGCGGGTCGTCGGGGATGTTCGGCTCGCGCACCGGCGGCGGCAAGAAGCGCGCGGTCGGACGCTTCGGCGGCAGCAAGGGCAGCGAGAGCGCGGTCGACGCGGCGCTGCGCTGGTTCAAGAAGCACCAGAGCCCGAACGGCTGCTGGGATGCCGAGAAGTATCCCGCCAACTGCACCGAGGATCCCAAGTGCGAACCGGGCAAGTATGCGCTGTCGAGCGATCTCCAGACCAACGTC
>JACDEN010000587.1 GCA_013816415.1 Planctomycetota bacterium | reverse complement strand
AGCGCGACTAGCGGCGTGTCGCCGACGGTCTGGCCGACATCGGAGAGGATGCGCGCTGCGGGCATGGGTCGCGGAGTCATGGGTGTTTCGCGGTACGACGGATGGTCAGACGAAGCGGTCGCCCGATCCGGTGCGTGAGGATCCCGCCGTCATGCCCCGCCGGCAAGAGGGACGACCACCACGCGCGCACCGCCCGCGGACAGCGGCTTCGCTCCGCTTTGCAGCACCACGCTCAGGCCGCCCTGCTGCACGATGAATCCGTCGTTCGAGGACGTCAGCGTCGCCGGCGGTTCCGCCGGGGCGTCGGCGTCCGCCGGCACCAGCATCGTCACGAAGCGCACGCGGCGCGGATGTCCGGCCGCTGGCGAGACTTCGGCGCGCCATGATCCCGGGACATGGGGACCCTTCGGCAGCGAGGTGTACGGGAAGTTCTGCGCTCCGACCATGAACTCGCTGCCCGGTCCGCCGATCGCCTCGATGCGCGCAGCGGCGGGTCCGAGGATGTGCGCGGTGAGGCGGCCCCTGCCCTGACGGACGGATATGGTCGCTCCGGCGATCTTCGGCTCATCGACGGTATGGAGGAGCCAGCGCGGGGTCAGGCCGTCGCGCGAGACCTCGACGTCATCGAGCACCACCAGCGACACCGCGCGCGGATGCGGCCAGTCGAGGACGAACACCACATGGCGCAGGAAGCGCACCAGTTTGCGCGGACTGTAGCAGTGCGACGCGTCGCCGCAGACGTAGCTCCAGTCGGACTCCTCGCGGTACGCGGCGATCTCGCCGTCGCGGAACGCTTCTGATTTCAGGTGCTCGAGGGTGCGCGGCGACCACACCGGCTCGTTCACGAAACGCTGACCGCCATCGTTCGCGTAGACCTTGCCGCGGCTGACCATCTGCTCGTCGGGATCGTGCACGACGATGGTGTTGTGGGCGATGGTGCGGATGTAGTAATTGTACCAGTGCGGCGTCTCGTAACCGTCATAGACGCCCGAATCGATCGCCTGGTCGCCCTGATGGTAGATGGTGATCTGGTTCTGGTCGCGGTGGCAGTGGTTGTGCAGGTAGATCGGCGAACACTTGAATGCCGCCACCGTTCCGTCGCCCCAATCGCGCGCGATCGCGACGCCCATCGGCTTGAACAGCTTGGTGCGCGGCAGGGTCTCGGGCTTCTTGGGAGCCACCGTGTTTTCGCGCTCGTTGAAGAAGAACATCTCGGGTTCGTAGTCGGTGACCGTGAAGCGGTTGACCCACCACTGCGCGACCGGATCGCGGTAATGCGAGGCGACGGCTGCGAACGGACGGAAGTAGGACGCGTTGCCGAACACCGGCGCGCCGCAGAAGTAGTCCCCGTAGCGGATGAAGGTGTCGTCTGAGCGCAGCGCGTACGTCCACCAGGCGATGAACTTCCGGTACCAGGGGTGCTTCGCGAACCAGTCGACTCCGGTCGCCGCCTGCAGCGCCTGGAAGCAGATGGCGATCTCGGGGATGTAGGCCGCCGTGTAGGAATAGCTCTGCTGGAACGACTCGCCCTCGAGGAAGAAGCGGTAGCACTCGAGCATCTTCAGGAACCGATCTTCGACATCTGCGAGCAGCTGGCGCGCACCGAAATGCTCGTCGCCGATCGCGATGCACGCCTGGAGCAGGTTCGGAACCATGTTGACCTCATGGCCGGCGACATGGTTGTCGGGATACATCTCATGGTTGGCGTACAGCGCGTGACCGTGAGCGATCACGCTGTGCGCCATCCGCTCGAGCATCATCTTCGGAAACGCGGCGTGGCACCAGTCGTAGGCGCAGCCGAGCGCGCGAATGCGGCGCTGGGCCTCGAAATATCCGCCGCTGACCTCGCGGTTGAGCACGTTCTCGATGGCAACCGCGCACGCCTCGGCGTGGGCCTTGTCCTCGGTCAGCAGGTAGAGGAAGGCGAGCCGCCACGCCGTATGCGCGCCGTCGCTCGCCGGGTCGGCATCCTTGCCGCCACTGCTCGCCAGCGACAGCAGCGCGCCCATCTCGGCGCGATGGGTGTTCTGGGCCATCATGCGCAGCCGCGGCAGATCCGCGGGGCGCACCATCACGCGGGGGTGGTCGGCGGGAATGGCGATGGTCATGGCAGGTCCTGGTTAGGCGGAAACGGATACGGCCGGCATATCGACGGTCCGCCACATCGCCACCTCGTCGCAGTCGAGGAAGCGATGGCAGCGCACGCACTCGCCCCACACCTTCTCAGGTAGACGCGAACGGTCGACGCGCGTGAATCCCAGCTTGGTGAAGAAATCGACCTGGTAGGTCAGGCAGAACAGCCGTTCGAGTCCGAGCCGGCGCGCCTCGTCGAAGCAGGCTTGGACGAGCTTCTTGCCGATGCCCTTCCCCTGTCCCGCCTCGGCGACCGCGAGGGCCTTGAGCTCGGCGATCTTGTCGGTGGCGATATGGACGGCGGCGCAGCCGACCAGCCCCCCGACCTCGGCTTCGGCGACGATGAAGTCGCGGATGGTGTCGTACAGCTCGCTCATCGGGCGCGGCAGCATCAGGTGCTTGGCCGCGAACTGGCCGATCAGGGCGTTGAGCGCCGGAACATCGGTCGGCCGCGCCAGGCGGTAGGTGATGGCGAGCGAACCCGTGGCTGGCATGGGAGTAATGTAGGACCGCCGATGGCGCTTGCCATGGTGCGAAGGCGTTGGGGGTGGCGGTCCCGTTGGTGGTTGGTGGTTGGTGGTTGGTGGTGGATCCGGTTACCTGGAACGACGCCATGCTGGGGCGGTCTCTCAACCACCAACCACCAACCACCAACCACTAAGGCATCGCTTCAAAATAACTTGACATATTTAAAAGTGGTGCTATCAGTCGATCTTGCAGAACAAAGCAGCCATCGTCGGCATCAAGTCGCGATACGCGGCATTGTCATCGCTGATGGATGAGC
>JACDEN010000586.1 GCA_013816415.1 Planctomycetota bacterium | reverse complement strand
CGTCGACTACCTGCGGCGCCAAGCTGGAGCCACCGGCCGGTTGCCGCACCGCCACCGCGTCGTCGCCGAGCGCACCGCCGACCCCGCGGGATCCGGCAGCGACCTGCTGATCCTGCATGCGTCGTGGGGCGGCCGCGTGCTGCGTCCGCTCACCATCGCGCTGGCCGCCGCCTGGCATGACCGCTTCGGGATCGACCCCGAGGTCATGTCCACCGACGACTGCCTGATGATCCAGGTCCCAGCCGGCTTCGCGGTGCGCGACCTGCTGGCGCTGATTCCGGCCGACCGCATCGACCGCCTGATCCGCTCGCGCCTGGCAGCGACGGGTTTCTTCGGCGCGCGCTTCCGCGAGAACGCGGCGCGAGCCCTGCTGCTGCCGCGGGCGAACCTACGCGAACGCATGCCGCTGTGGCTGACGCGGCTGCGCGCCAAAAAGCTGCTCGAGACGGTGTCGTCGATCCCAGACTTCCCCATCCTGGTCGAGACCTGGCGCACCTGCCTGTGCGATTTCTTCGATCTCACGCACCTGGTCATGCTGCTCGGCGAGCTGGAGGACGGAGTCATCGCGCTGCACGAGGCGGCCACTGCGACGCCCTCGCCATTCGCCGAAGGCCTGGTGTGGTCGACCACCAACGTGCGGGTCTACGCCGACGATGCGCCGCACGGAAGCGCGGGATCGCCCAGCGACCAGGCCCTCGCCCAGGTCATGCGCTCGCCGGAGCTGCGGCCGCAGCTGCCGGCCGCGCTGGTGGCGACCTTCCAGGCCAAGCTGCAGCGGCTCCATCCGGGCTACGCTCCGGCCGACGCCGACGAGATCGCCGATCTGGTGGCCGACCGCGTGCTGGTGGTCGAGGATGAATGGCGCGCGCTGCTCGACGCCTCGATGCGCGACCACCAGCCGGACGGCTTCGACCGCGAGGCGGTGCTGAACGCGCTCTCGGGCCGGCTGCTGATGCTGCGGCCGCCCGGCGCCGCGCAACGCGCGGTGGTGGCGGTGACATCCTTGCCGCGCCTGCTGCGCTGCTGGGGCCGGGATCTCGAACACCTCGAGCCGTCGGCGGTGGCTCCGGTGGCCGGCATGCTCGCGGCCTGGTCGGACCTCGCGCGACAGACCTTCCTCGACGAGAGCGAGGAGGATCCGCAGGCGGCGCTCGCGCAATGCCTGTGCGAGTGGCTGCGCTTCCATGGACCGATCGCCGAGGACGCGGTCGCATCCACGTGGGGCCTGGCCGCCGATGATGCCCGGCGCATGATCGACGCGCTGGCCGACGACGAGGTGGTGGTGCGCGAGGTGCGCATCGCACTCGACGATCGCGCCCTGCTGTGCGATTCAGAGAATTACGAACGCCTGCTGCGCCTCACGCGCTCGGCCCAGCGCCCACGGACGGCAGCGGTCGCGATCGAGGCGCTGCCGTGGTTCCTCGCGCGCTGGCAGGGCGTCGCTTCGCGTGGAGGCGATATCGACGCCATGCAGGAGGTCATGGAGCGGCTGTTCGGATGCGCCGCATCGGCCCCGCTCTGGGAAAGCGACATACTGCCAGCGCGCCTGTCGTCCTATCAGCCGGCCTGGCTCGACAGCCTGCTGCAGGGGACGGACCTGCTGTGGTTCGGAACCGGCCGCGAACGCATCGGCTTCTGCTTCCGCGACGCGCTGCCGCTGTTCGACGAACCAGAAGCCGGAGGCGACGCCGATCTCGACCTGCTCTTTCCCGATGCGGATGCACGCTACGAATTCTTCACCATCCAGAAGCAATCGGGATTGACCTCGGCCGAGCTCACCGCCCGGCTGTGGGACCACGCCTGGCAGGGACGCATCGCCAACGATGGCATGGCCGCCGTGCGCCAGGGGATCCTGCACGGCTTCAAGGCGCAGCCGATCGCCGGTCTCTCGGCCCCGCGCACCGGCCTGCGCGGCTGGCAGTCGACGCGGCCACTCAATGGAGCCTGGTTCCGCCTGCGCGTCGATCCTCCCGCAGATCCGCTCGAAGGGCTCGAGCGCGACCGCGACCGTGTGCGCCAGCTGCTCGAGCACTACGGCATCCTGTTCCGCGAGATCCTGGCCAACGAGCCGCCGCTGCTCCAATGGGCGAGGCTGCTGCCGGCGATGCGCCTGATGGAGCTCTCGGGCGAGATCGTCGCCGGAGAATTCTTCACCGGCATCAGCGGATTGCAGTTCACCACCATGGCGGCGGTCAGGCGGCTGGGCGATGACGCGGAATCCGAGGACACGGTGTATTGGCTGAACGCCGCCGATCCGGCATCGTGCTGCGGCCTGCGCATCGATGGTCTGCGCGGTCATCTGCCGCCGCGTGTGGTCGGAACCCACGTCATCTATCATGGCCGCAGACCAGTGGTGGTCAGCCGGCGCGGCGGACGGCAGCTCGACCTCGCGGTCGATGCGGCAGATCCAGCCCTGCCGCGCTACCTCGCGCCGATGCGCGAGTGGCTGCAGCGCGCGTTCCGGCCGATGAAATCGATATCCGTGGAGTCGATCAATGGGGAATCGGCGCTGGCCAGCGTCTACGCACCGGCGCTGATCGCGTGGGGATTCCACCGCGAGCTGAAGCACCTGGTGCTGCGCAGGACGTGGTGAGCGACGGGCCCGATCCACCACTGGCCGGCGAACGGCCTCAGATGCGGCGCGCCGCGATCACCTCGGCCACGCGCTGGGCGAACGCCGGTTGGCGATCGCGGTGGCTCAGTTCTGGGATGCTCACGCTGAATCCGTGGTCGCGGACGTCCACGACCTTGCCGCGCTCCGGCGACAGCGGCCACGGTTCGCCCGGACGACCTTCCAAGGACACTTCGATCACCCACGGACGTCCGAACCGCGACGCCTCGTAGCCCGAGACCCGACGCACCAGGATCGGAACGCCGTCCCAGGATCCCTGCGCGCGCCAACCGCCGACATCGTCGCTG
>JACDEN010000585.1 GCA_013816415.1 Planctomycetota bacterium | reverse complement strand
CGCCCCGGGCACCACCGTCAGGCTCGCGGTCGAGGAGGCGGAGGGGGCCAAGGAGCTGGTGATCGTCGTCGAGGCCGGCGCGCTGCAGGTCGATCTCGCCGACAAGGGAGGCTTCCGCGATGTCTCGGTGCGTAGCCGCGGGTTGGAGGTGCGGGTGCTCGGCACCCTGCTCGTCGTCGAATGCGTGCGCAAGGACGATGCGTATGTGGCGCTGGTGCACGGCCGGGTCCAGGCGCGCGTCCGTTCCCTCGCCGCCGCTGGTCAGGCTGCGGCGGCCTGGATGACCCTGGTCAGTCGCCAAGGCCTCCTCTGTTCCGGGTCCGGTCTGGGTTCGGTCGAAGGGCTGACCATGCGGCCGCAGCTCGACCTGCCGGCGGCGACACGTCCGAGCGTGCAGAGCCAAGGCCTTCATGCAGCCCCGCCGACGACTCCTGACGATGCGCGCTCCGCATCCGCTGCCGCGATAACCGGCACGATTGGCGTCACCGGCACGGCGGCGGACCGCGAATGGCACCAGGACGAGGCGACCGATCTGATCCTCACCAACCTGTACGCGATCGATCCGAGCGCCGCGCTCAAGCTCGCCATCGACATCACCCGGCAGGACCCCATCACCGGCGGCGAAGCCGTCGCTGCGGTGGTCACGCAGTCGCCGGAGAACGCCGCGCGGTTCGTCGCCGCGGTGATCACCGCCGTCCCATCGGCGACCGCCGAGATCGTCGGCGATGCCGTCGCCGCCGCGCCGATGCAGAGCGGCGATATCGTCTCGGCCGCCATCACCGCGGTGCCCTCATCCACTGGGCTCATCGTGGCATCGTCGGTCACCAATGTGCCCGAGGCGACCAGCGACATCGTCGCCGCCGCCGTGATCGCGGCCCCGACCCAGGTGATCACGGTGGTGTCAGCGGCCTCCGCCGCTAATCCCGGTGCCGTCTCCGATATCACGGTGATGGCGGAAAACCTGTCGTCCGAGAACACCGCGGCGATCGCCGCCGCCGGCGTACGCGGGGTCGAGGCGTCCAAGTCGGATGCGCCTTCATCTGCGGTCACCGGCGTCGATACGCCGCCGACGATCGCCCCGACACCGGTCGTGGTGGTTGCGCCGGAACCCGTCATCGGCAGCGTCGAGCCGTCGCTGGTGGTCGATAATCTGGTATTCGAGTCGCTGAATCCGCTCGAATTCGCGCCCATAGCGCTTCCAGCGGACACCTCGCCGACATCGGTGCCGATCAGCCCGGAGTGATCTCAGGGATTGGGGACGTATGGAGGTGCCAGAGATCCCCGCCGGAGTCGGACACCTGCGGTGCGCGCCCTCCATCGCCGAATTCATGCGGTGCGCGTCCCCGCCACAGGCCATCGTCACGCCGTAGCCGAGCGGACCTGTATCAGAACCGTGCGCCGAGAATGAATCCGCCTTCCAACCCGCCGGTCGAGAAATCGAGGGATCTCGTCCCGTCCGAACTGGTCAGGGTCGCCCTGGTGGCCGAGTAGCCGAGGTGCACGCCGCCTTGGAAGCCCTCCTTCGTGGTGTACATGAGGTTGGATGAGATCTCGAACAGGAAGCCTCCGCCGCTGGAGTCGGCCACGTGGTTGACGGTATAATTCCCAATGCCGTACCCCAGGCCGCCGAGGATCTCGAGCTGGACCCTGCGCGAAAATGGCAAGCCATAGCCGAGCAATCCGTCGAGGCTGTAGTAATCGTAGGTCTGGATCAGCTTGGTGAGTGCATCGGTGCGCGTTCCGCCCTGCCATCCAAGGCCGATGCCATAGATCAATCCGCCATTGATGCTGTGGAGTCCGGGCGAGGCCATGAATCGCAGCGTGCCGCCGCCCGCCTGATCGAAGGACTCCTGCGTGGGGACGCCGCCGGTGGTCTGGATGGTGAACGTGCGCGCGGCGAGGTTGAGGCCGAGCCGCAGTTCGGTGTAGTCGCCGTAGTCGGCGGGGATGGTCTTGGTGACGGTGCGGGTTTCGGCCACCTTGGGGAGGTCGTCGGGCACGTCCGAGACATCGGGCGGCGCCGCGCGGACGGGCGTCGTCGGCTTCGCCGGTGCCGGTTTCGGCGCGAGTGGCTGCAGGGTGAGCGGCTCGGCGGGCTCCAGCAGGCTCGGATCGTCGATGGGCGGCGGTCGTGGTGGTGGCGTCGCCCCGTCCTCGGCAGCCGCGCTGCCGACCATCATAAGGCAGAGCAGCGCGCTGGGCAGATGCAGCGAGGTGACCGTCACGGGGCGGCTCCGACCAGGGTATGGTCGACATGCCACTGATACCGGTCCTTGATGTCGGTCTTTTCGGGCCACAAGGCGGTCGCCTTCTTGAGCCACTCCATGGCTTCGACGGGATGCGGTTTATTCAGCGGTTTCCCATCGGGCATGATGACGCTCGGCTCGGGCACGCCGACCTCGAGCAGTAAAGCATGCTCGTACGCAGCGTTGGCCATCTGATGGCTGACCACGGTGCGGCTGCGCACCAGGTTGGCGTCGCCCGGGGCATCGACCAATGCGGCGTCGATCTCGGTCAAGGCGTCGGCGAAGCTCGCGTACGCTGAATCCCACGATTTTCCGGTTACCTGCTTCAAGCCCAGAGCGCGCGCAGTGGTGGCCTTGTCGAGGTGCGCCTGCGCGCTCGCGCGGGCTTTCACCTCGTCCGGCGTGGGTCCTGCCGGGGCCGCCGGGGCGGGTTTCGCTTGTTCGGCGTCCAGACGGGCGCGCGCCAGCGCCAGCATCTTGTCGATGTCCTTGTTATCGGGGGACAGGCGCTTGGCCTTCTCGAACTCCGTGATCGCGGTCGCGTACCAGCCCTGCGCCAGGGCGTGCTTGCCGGAATGCCAATAGAGGTTGGCGGGATCTTCGTGGTATTCCGTTATCTGCTCGGTGGTGGTTTCTGGACCTTCGATCGCCGCATTGCGCATGTAGCCGCCCGGCTG
>JACDEN010000584.1 GCA_013816415.1 Planctomycetota bacterium | reverse complement strand
CCTGATGTACCGCATCGAAGGCCGCAGCTGGGTCGCGCTCGGCGATCCGGTGGGCCCGGCCGAGGAGCGGCGCGAGCTGGCCTGGGCGTTCCGCGATCTCTGCGACCATCACGACGGACGCCCGGTGTTCTACCAGGTGCGCGAGGCCGCGCTCTATGACGACCTCGGTCTCGCGCCGGTGCGCATCGGCGACGAGGCGCGGGTGCCGCTTCCGTACTACCGCCCGGGGATGTCCTCGCGGGTGCGCCGGCTTGGCGAGCTCGGTCTCGCCTTCGAGGTGGTGCCGGTCGAGCGCACGCTGAGCGTGCATGCCGAGCTGGCGCCGGTCGCCGCCGCGTGGGAGGCGACGCATGCGCGCGACGGGCACGCCTTCGACCAGGGCCATTTCGATCCCGCCTGGATCGCCCGCTTCCCACTGGCGGTGGTGCGCTGGGGCGGCTCGATCGTCGCCTTCGCGCCGCTGTGCGTGGCACCGGCGCGCACCGAACTCGCCATCGACCTGATGCGCCATCTGCCCGACATGCCGCCCGGCCTCATCGAAGGGCTGTTCGACGCAGTCATGGAATGGGGCGGCGCGCAGGGCTACGCCTGGTTCAATTTCGGCCTGGTGCCGCTGCGCTCGGTCGGCGATCTGCCGTGCACGGTCGCCGCCCTGCCGGTCGGCACCGGCTTCGGACGGCGGATGTTCGCGCACGGCGAGCATTTCGCGACCCTCGCCGAGGTGCGTTCGTTCGTCGACCGCTTCGAGCCGGTGTGCGAACCGCGATGGCTGCTGTCGCGGGAAACGCTGCATGTGCCCGAGGTGCTGCGCGATATCGTCGCGCTGGTCGCGCCGGGATCGCCGCCGGGCGCGTCCGCGCCGCTCGCCGCGGTGCGCGTCTGACCGCTGGAGGCTCCATGGATCATCGCTGGCGCGTCGTCATCATCACGGTCGACGGCCGCCGTCTGGCCTGGCGCAAGAACGATCGCATCCACACCCTGTCGCCGGAACTCGGACCGTTGTGGATCGCGAACTTCAAGCCCGCCGTTTTCCAGGTGCTCTCCGACGGCTCGCTGGTGCCGCGCGGTTCCAGCCCCGACGCGGTGGACGTGGCGACGGTCGAGCTCGAGGCGGATCCAAGGGCGTCAAATCAGTGAGATGCTAGCAGGCTGTTGAAGATCAACCGCCTGCTAGACGTTCATGAATTCCTGGGGCGTCGGGGACGCCTAGTCCTGCGGCCGCTATTTTCCCAGGAATTCATGAACTTGGACTCTTTGTCCAGGGGGCAGAGTGCCCCCTTCAACCCCCGCAGTGTGTTTTTCAACACCCTGCTAGCCATTACCTGTCGGAACCTGCAGCACCTCGATGGAGCAGATCTTCGTGTTGTATGATCCGCTGCCGTTGGTCAGCGTCAGTCGGCCATCGGCTACCTGAATCCTCACGGTGCCCTCGACAAATGGAACTGCCGCCGTCGCTCTGCCGGTGACGGCGCGGACCCCTTCGACATCGAGCGCAAAGCTGCCGTCGAAATAACTGGGATCGCCACAGACGACGTGAACCTGGTAGATTCCATTCGGTACAGCCAACTCCCACTGAGCGGTTGGATTTTTCGCAGCCTGCATCAACGCTAATGTGTCGAAGCGCTGGTCAGCGTTGACATTGCGATCGCGAGTATCGACCGCAGCGTTCCAGCCATAGGAGAGGTCGTTTCGGACGCCGTACACGCCGCCCGAGTCGACCAGGTACCCGGCCACCGACGGAGCGGTCGCGGGCTGGAAGTTGATCTTCGTGGTGAAACCCTGCGCGCTTCCGACTGTCACCTGTGCCGAACCAGAAACGGCGCCCGCGGAAGCAGTAACCGCGAACTGACCATCCACGCTCCCAGCGGTGAAAAGCCCGGACGACGTGATCGTGCCACCTCCACTGAGGGACCACGATACCGTAGGCGTCATGGTCATCGCGTTTCCAAATTGATCCTTGGCACTGGCGGTGAACTGCTGCGATGCCTGTTGAGCGACTTGCACCACCGAGGGCGTCACCACCAGCAAGGTCACGGCCTGGCTCACGTCGACGTGCACGCTGCTCCTGGCAGTGGACCCTCCGGCATCGCGCACCAGGACCGTGAAATCGTATGCGCCGGCTTTCTGGAAACCGGCCGTGGTGACCTTCGCTTCATTGGTGCCATTGACCGAGAAGGTGACCGGCACCGGCCCGGTCGATGACCACGAATACGTGAGCGTGGGCTCGCCACCGTCATCAGTTGCCCGGACGCTCAGTGATGTGCTGGTGCCAGCGACTTGGCTGGGGTTCGCCGCTGCGGGCTGCACGACTGGTGGAGTGCCGACGGATGGAGTGCCGCCTGTTGGAGTGCCATTGCCACTATCTTGAACGATCGACAGGGTGAGCGGTGCACTGCCGCTACCGTCCGCATTCGTCGCCGTCAGCATCACGCGATAGACGCCTGCTGTGGTCGGCGAGCCAGAGATCACGCCGGTTGATGCATCAATGGCCAGGCCGGCAGGCAGCCCATCGGCGGCATACGAATTGGGCGAGCGCGTTGCGGTGATGGCATATGACAGGGGCGAACCGGCAGTGCCACCTGCGCCGTCCGCGCTGGTGATGATCGGCGATGACCGCAATGTGATCGGCGAGGTCAGCGACAACCCGGTAAGCGGATCATAATAGGACGTCAGGCTCTGGCTTGGAGTCACGCCATCATAAAAGTCGGTCTGTATCGTCAGGGTGCCAGCGATGGTATCGTCATTGGTCGACACCCGAGCAAAGAGTTGTCCGGCACGTAGGACGCGAACGGCCAACGTGCTTCCCGCTGCAGGGTCATCGGGAATCATCGAATACGCAACCGTCGTCGCATCCGGTCCGAGATCGAGACCACCATCCGTACGGATGGTGGCGGCCATCCAGACCGTACCCACGGTATCCACGTACG
>JACDEN010000583.1 GCA_013816415.1 Planctomycetota bacterium | reverse complement strand
GTGAGTTCACCGAGGCATCGCCACGTCAGGCGCAGCGCGCCAAGCAGCCAGCGCGGATTCGTCGGCCGTGGGCGCGACAGTCCGAACGGCAGAAGCGGAATGCCGGCGGCCGGCACCAGCCGCGCCTCGATGCGCTGCGGATCGCCGATCCAGCGCAGCCCCGATTCGCCGCGCGCGCGCAGCACCGACGCTACCGCCAGACCAGGCAGGACGTGACCGCCGGTGCCGCCGCCGCAGAAGAGGATGCCGGAGGACTTAGGCATGAGGAATGATACTCGAGAATGGGAGAGTCCGACGTACGACGTTCGTGTTCACGCCCCCTCCGTCTGCCAACGAAGAGAACGTCCGGTGCGGATGGCCGCGCCGATGCGGGTGGTGGTGTGGCCGCGCAGCGGTTCCTGGGCGTTGGCGCGCGCCACCGCGTCGAGGACGCCGATCAGCGCCAGGCAGACCACCACGCTGGAGCCGCCATAGCTGATGAACGGCAGGGTGAGTCCCTTGGTCGGCACCGCGCCGGTCACCACCAGCATGTTCCAGAAGGCCTGGATGCCGAGGACCATGGTCGCGCCGATGGCGAGCAGGCGCTGGTGCAGGTCGCGGGTGTTGGCGGCGATCAGCAGGCCGGTCACCACCAGCATGAGAAAGGCGAGAGCCACGGCGAGGGCGCCGGCCATGCCGAATTCCTCGCAGATCACCGCGTAGATGAAGTCAGTGTGCTTCTCGGGCAGGAAGGCGAGCTTGGTCGAGCTCTCGCCCAGGCCGACGCCGAACAGTCCGCCGCTGCCGATGGCGATGAAGCTCTGCCGCAGATGGTACGCGGCGGGTCCGTCGTACTTGTCGGGGTCGAGGAAGGCGAGGATGCGGTCGCGGCGATAAGCCTCGCTGAAGACCGTGACGTAGACCAGCGCCGGCGCCGAGGCGAGCGTGATGGTCATGAAGTAGAGCCAGGGCGCGCCGGCGTAGGCGAGCACCGCGCACAGCACCAGGCCGAGCACCAGCACCGAACCGAGATCGCGCGTCAGGTAGATCAGCCCGGCGATCACCGCGAAGCCTGCCAGCGGCAGCAGCACGCCGTGGAAATACGAGCGCACCTTCTCATTCGCCTTGCCGAAATGCCAGGCCGCCGCCACCACCACCGCGAACTTCGCCAACTCCGCCGGCTGCAGATTCACCGGGCCGAGGTCGATCCACCGCGTCGCGCCCTTGATGCTGCGGCCGAAGCCGAGCGCCGCGATCAGCGCGCCGATCGTCACCATCACCGCCAATCCCACCAGCCAGCCGCTGCGCCAGCGATCGACGCCGAGCGCGCTCACCGCGACCGCCACCGCAACGCCGATGCCCATCGCCGCCGCCTGCTTGAAGATGAAGCTGTAGGTGATGAGCCCGCCCTTGCCGCCCATGGTGCCGGTGGTCGACGCGATCATCACCAGCCCGAATCCGCAGAGGATCCCGACCATCGCCCAGAGCTGGAAGCGAAGCCATTTGGTAGCCATTAGGACAACCGTCCGATGTCCGACTCTGAATTTGGCAGGTTGAGTGTGATCATAGAATTAATGGAGCTTCAGGGTTGCGAGTGCGAGCAGGGCGGCGAGCGCGGCGATGATCCAGAAGCGCATGACGATCTTCGATTCCGGCCAGCCCTTGTATTGGAAGTGGTGGTGCAGCGGCGCGCACAGGAAGATGCGCTTGCCGCCGCGCAGGCGGTAGCTCGCGACCTGCAGGGCGACCGATCCGGCCTCGATGACGAAGATGAAGCCGACCAGCACCAGCAGGAACTCCTGCTGGGTGTTCAGCGCGATCAGGCCGAGGACACCGCCGAGCGCCTGGCTGCCGGTGTCGCCCATGAACACCTCCGCCGGCGCGCTGTTGAACCACAGGAAGCCGAGGCAGGCCCCGGCCACCGCGGCGCAGAAGATCGCCACATCCTGACCGCCTGAGATGTACAGCACCTTGAGGTATTCCGCGGAATCGACGCGGCTGGTCACGTAGGCGATGACCATGAACGCGAGCGCGGCGATCAGCATGGTGCCGCCTGCGAGCCCATCCATGCCATCGGTGAAGTTCACGCCGTTGGCGCACGAGGTGGTGACGAATACCACCCACAGGACCGACATGATGCCGAGGTCGATGGCGTACGTCACCGGCAACAGCGGAAACGCCAGCTGATGCACGCCGAGGCGGACGGTGAAGGTGTCGCCGTTGAGGAACTGCTTGATGTGCTCGGCCGGAGCGCCGGCGGGATGCGACGGGCCGAGGATGACGCGGGCGTTGTACTCGTTGATCAGATAGAGCCCGATCCCGCAGATGAATGCGGCGCCGAGCTGGATCATCAGCTTCATGGCGAGCGGTGTGCCCTTCGCGCCCTTGAACACCTTGGTGCGGTCGTCGAGGTAGCCGACCAGCGCGAAGGTGAGCATGCCGAAAACCAGCAGCCAGGAGCGCATCGAGACCGGGTCGCACCACAGCACCGCGGACGTGAACACGCAGGCCACCAGGCCCAGGCCGCCCATGGTCGGCGTGCCCTTCTTGCTGTCGCGCATGGCGTCGACCACCACCGCGCCGTCGCCCTTGGCGCCGAGCTCGCCGAGCTTCTTGTGCTTGAGCCAGCGGATCAGCGGCGGCATCACCAGCATCATCAGGACGAAGCTGGTGATCGCCGCCAGCACGACGCGGCTCGACACGTATTCGAACAGGCGGAACGGCCCGAACTGCGGCTCGAGGTAGGCGAGGTACTTCAGCATCGCGGCACCGCCGCGATGACACCCGCGACCACCATTTCGAGACCCGAGGAGCGGCTGGCCTTGACCAGCACCGTGACCGCCGCACCTCCTGCCGCCGCGAAAGCCTCCAGCACCATCGCGACCGCCGCTTCGCGCGTCGGAGCTGTGCGGCAGTGCGGTCCCTGGGCGTCGCGGTAGGCTCCCGCG
>JACDEN010000582.1 GCA_013816415.1 Planctomycetota bacterium | reverse complement strand
CGCCTCCACTTCGAGCAGCACCAGGGCGCTGCGGTCCTCATCGCGCGCGGCAAGGTCGCGGTGCCAGTCCTGGAAAGACGCGAGATCGCGCGCGCCGCGATCCTCGGGATCGACCAGCAGCGCGCCTGCGATGATCGGCCGCGCCAACGCAGCCGGCAGCCGCCACTGCAGGAAACGCGCGAGCGGCACGGTCAGCCAATGGTGGACCGCATCGCTCGATACCGCCACCAGCCGATGCGGAACCGATCCCCAGAAGATCGCGAGACGTCCGGCTTCGAGACGCAGCGGCCGCGCGTTGATCAGGCAGTCGAGCGTGCCCTGTTCGAGCAACAGCACCTCGATCTCCTGATGGCGATGGACGCTGTCGAAGACCTCGGGTCGGCCGTGCCAGCTCGCCAGCCCGAACGACAGCAGGATCTCGGATGGGCGTGCCGGCATACTCGGTATATAAGACTTTTTTCCAATGGACCAGGAAGAAACTCCTAATTAACCAATATCCTGTGTGGCCATGACCCCACTGACCGCATCCGCTCCCGTCCACGTCGCCGCCGCCTGGGATACCGCGGAGGTCGCACGCTACCGCCGCGACGGAGCGATCGTGGTACCGCGACTGTTCGCCGCCGAGGACCTGACGCGCGCGCACGACGCCATCGCTGAACTCACCCGCTCAGCGCGCGCCCCGGGCGCCGATCACGCGGCCATCCTCGAATTCGAACCGGAACCGGTCGACGGGCAGCAGGTTCCGCGACGCATCTACGACCCCTTCCTGCAGCACCAGGCGTTCCGCGCGCTCGCGACCGATGCGCGGGTGCTCGATCGGGTCGAGTCCCTGATCGGCCCCGACATCGCGATCCAGCACAGCAAGCTGAACATGAAATGCGCGCGCGTCGGTTCGAGCGTGGAATGGCACCAGGACCTGACCTACTTCCCGCATACCAACAGCGATCTGGTCACCGTCCTCATCTATCTCGACGACGCAACCGAGGAGAACGGCTGCCTGCAGGTGCTGCCGGGGCAGCACCACCATTTCTTCGATCACACGCGCGCCGACGGAACGTTCGCGGGGATGATCGCCGAGGATCTCTCCGGTTGTGGCACACCGGTGCCGCTGCCCGCGCCCGCGGGCAGTGCGATCTTCATGCATTGCCTGACCCCGCACTCGTCGCTCACCAACCGCTCGGACCAGGCGCGGCGCACGCTGATCTTCGAGTACCGCGCGGCGGATGCGTTCCCGATCTGGTTCGGCGACGGTGTCACCGCCAGTGAGCGCAAGACCTGCCACCTGCGTGGTTCGCCAGCGCGTACCGCGCGCTTCGGCGGGCCGCCGCCGCCGATCCCGAGGTTTCCGTCGACCATGCCGTCGCTGTACGAAGTGCAGCGGCAGACAAAATCACTCCCGAGGAGCTGAAAAGCGGGAAGACCGGAAAAGCCGATGACTGCGGGCGCGTGAGCGGATGAGCAGTCGCTGCCGCTATCCTCGCCCGCCATCCTTCCTCGTCTCGCCCCTCGCCCAGCTCAGCGCATTCTTGAATCCGAGGGTCAGCGCCAGCGCAAGCATCGCCATCCCTGACCCGAGCCCGCAACCGCCCCCGGATCCCGATGAGGTCGCGCCTTCCGAGATCATGCTGGACGTGCTCGCTGTCGGCGATGACGAGCCACCGGTCGCGCTGCCTCCGGAGGTGGTCGCTGGAACGGAACCGACCTCGAAGGCCCCGATGTCGCAGGAGGCGCCGGCGACACGCGCGTTCCCGGCATAGTCGGTGGTGACTCCCGAGCGGGTCAGGCCCGCATTGACGGCTGGACTGTCGGCGCTGGGGAGCAGCGTGGTCGAGGTGAACTTCGGATCGGCCTGGCGCGAGTGCGTCGTCCCGAAGGCGGTCTGCCAGCTGGTCACGGTGGTGTAGCGCGTGCCGGCCCAACCGCCGCGTCCATCCAGGCACCACCACAGCGAGACGGCGCCGCCGGCGCGGTAGAACAGGTTGTAATCGCAGCGGAGGTCGACGATGTCGGTGCCGTTCTCCTTCACCATGACCAGGTCGTCCTGGCAGGTGCTGTCCGCCACGATGTTGTTCATCACCTCGACATGGCGCAGCGTCTTGCCGGCACGCGGCATGCCCGAGATGTCGATCGCGGACTGCGTCTTGGTGCCGCGGACGACGTTGTGCCAGACGCTGACGTTGTCGGAGGCGGACACATAGATGCCGCGGCGGTCGTTGTCGACGATGAGGTTGTCGACCAGCACGCCGTTCGCGCTGGCTTCGAACATGATGCCGGCGCCGTTGGCGTAGTTGCGCTCGATGCGGTTCGCGCTCACGACGCTCTGGTTCCCGGAGGCGGCGTGGTCGAACCATACGCCCACTCCGCGGTTGCCGGTGATGGTGCAGCCGGCGATGGTACCCCAGGCGTTCGCCGTCGCCTTGATGCCCCCCGCATGCCAGAGCACGTTGAACTTCCGGTTGTTGTTGTCGGCGACGGTGCAGCCGCGGATCTCGAAGGCACGGCTGTTGGATGCTGAGACGCCGCTGTCGCCGTTGTTGCTGAGCGTGCAGGCGATGACACGGCTGCCGGTGCGCTGATAGCCCATGCTCACCGCGGCGAAGTCGCACCATTGGATGTCGCACCGATCGAGGGTACAGCTGTTGCCGAGTTCGACACCGGCTCCGCCGACCTCGAAGGCTCCGGCGCTGCTGTGGCGGAAGGTCAGCCCCCGGACCACGACGTACGAGGATGACGTGTCCATGAAGAGGATGCGCCGCAGGACCGACACCTCGACGGAGTGCGCGTTCGGATCTCCGCCGTCGCGCAGCCGCAGGTACAGCGCCTGTTCGGCAGCGACGTAGCAGAACGATCCCGCGGTCAGATCGGCGGGTCCGGAGCCGATCGGCGTGATCATGATGGTGCCGTCGATCGCGGGAGCGCTGTAGAACGT
>JACDEN010000581.1 GCA_013816415.1 Planctomycetota bacterium | reverse complement strand
GCACCATGCCGTCGACCACTCCCGCAGCCGCTCGGCCGAGCGCTTGACGTTGTCGCTGCCCGCGACTTCGAGCGTGGTGGGGCCGGCGAAACCAGCTTCGCCGAGCGCGTCAACGATGGCGCGGATGCCGATGACGCCGTCGCCGAGCGGGATGGAGCCCATGCCGCATCCGAATACCGTGCCGCGCTTCGCGATCCAGTCGGATCCCACGTCCTTCCAATGGACGTGGCGGATGCGCTCCCCGAAGGCGCGGATGAACGCGAGCGGATCGCCGCCGCCGAGCCAGGAATTGCCGGTGTCCAGGTTGACGCCGACCGTGCGCTCGTGGCCAAGGACGTCGAGGATGGAGCGCATGCCGTCGACGGTGTCGGTCAGCTCGCCGTGCGGCTCGAGAAGCAGCTCGACGCCCAGCTCTTCGGCCCAGGCGATCGGCTCCTGCAGCTTCTCGCGGATGAGGAACAGACGCTGGTCGCGCGTCAGGCCGTGGCCGAAGCGCGTCTTCGGCTCGCCTTCGGTGGTGATGACCTGCTTGATGCCGAGCAGGTGCGCGAGCCGGATGGCCTTGATGATCTGCAGCGTGCCGTAGGTCGCCGGGCTGGTCGGATCCAGCAGATTGGCGTGCGCGCAGACGCTGGTGAGCGTCAGCCCGAGTCCGCCGACCATGTCGCGGATGGCTCGCGGGTGGGAGTCGAGGCTGACCGAGGCTGAGAATCCGTACTCGGTGCCCAGCGTCGCGCCGTCGTGGTTGTCGGTGAGGTCGGCGTGGTCGATGCCGAGTTCCCGGATCAGCTCAAACTGCCGACGCATCGGCGTGAACGGTTGGATGAGGGCGAAGCAGCCGATGATCATGCGGTGACCTTGTTCTCGAAGGTTGTGAATTGGATGGCGGATGGCGGATGGAAAGAATGACATGTCTTCAGGATTTCTTCGCGGCCTGGCGTATGGCCCCGGTCGGTAGGGGCCAGCTGTTGTTGGGAGGATCGCGAAACGATCGGCGGATGCCCTTATCGGGGCATCCGCCGATTCGCAGCCCTCACCTAACAGTCGAGCAGGCGGCGCGCGGCGTCGGGAATGGCTGCGAGCGTCTCGGGGCGGATGTGCTTCCGCTGGTCAAGCCACTGGGCGACCTCGCGGCCCTGGTAGAAGACGTGCACGAGGCGGCGGATGCTCCCGGCGCGGTTGGTGTTGCCGGCGTGCCAGAGATGCGCATTGAAGAGGAACGCGGTGCCAGCGGGCGCGAGCAGCGTGATCTCGTCCGGGGCGCTCCCTGCTGGATCGGGGAGCGAGGCCGGCGTGGTCACCAGCACATGCGATCCGGGCACCAGACGCGTGCAGCCATTATCGAGCGTGAAGTCGTCGAGCAGGATCATCGCCGAGAACGCCTGGTATGGCGACCGTGCGTCGGCCCGCTGCGCGCAGTCGAGGTGGTAGTCCTGGTGGCCGTGGCCCTGCAGCGGATCGCGGCCGCTCATCGCGCCGAGCTTGAAGTCGCGCCGCAGCACATGCCACGCCGCGGCCAGGAGCCGCGGGTCGGTCCACAGCGGATACCAGACCGGCCCCTTGTTGACCAGGTTGCCGACGCGGCGTGCGCCGGCCTCCTGGTGGTGATCGATGCCGGCCTGAGCACCTTCGGCGCGGATCACCGCCTCGTAGGCGTCACGGTAGCGTTCGACCGCGGCGGCGTCGAGGAAGCCGGGGATCAGCGCATAGCCGTCGCGATCGAGCGCCAGCGCGATCGGATGGCCGAGCGCATCCTCGGCGACGCCGAGTGCGGCGAGCATGCTTCTGGCTTCATTGGTGTCGGGCGGCACATCCACGATCATCATAGGATACCCTCCATCGCTCCTGCGCGCACCATACGCCGCGCCTCCAGAGATTGCGTTCGCTCCCGGGCAGTGGTAAATATTAAACATCGGCTCGAGGTCGTGGGCGCGGGGGGAGCATGCGGACGACCGCGGTGACACTGGTGCAGGATGGGACGAAGCGGCACGCGGACACCTGCGAGCCGTTGAAGGCCGCCATGTCCCGTGGCGATGTCCGCGTCGGAGCGTGGTCGCGCCGCGGCTACCCCGGAAACCGGCTCCCCAGCCACCGCCTGCGCGAGATCTGCTCGGTCGGCGTCTGGGACGCTGCCGGCCGCCAGTCGTGGGGCCTGGCCGAGCATTGCAACGAGGGCATCGAACTGACCTGCCTGCTCCGCGGCCGGCTGGCGTTCTCGGTGGACGGAGCCGATCACCTGCTGCGCCCGGGACAGATCACCATCACGCGCCCCTGGCAGGCGCATCGCGTCGGTGATCCCGTGGTCGGCGCCTCGCGCCTGTTCTGGCTGATCATCGATGTCGGCGTGCGCCGGCCCGATCAGCCGTGGCGGTGGCCGTCGTGGCTGCTGTGTTCCGAGCAGGAGCTGGCGCGCCTGACCGTGCTCATGCGCCACAACGAGCAGGCGGTGTGGGATGCGGATCCTGAGGTCGGCCGCTGCATCGAGCGGCTCGCGAAGCACCTGTTCGACGGCGCCCGCGTGCTCGATGAGACCCGGCTCAAGCTGGCGATCAACGAGGTGATCGTCGCGCTGCTGGCGATGCTCGAAGGCCGCGGCATCGCGCTGGATGCCCGCCTGTCGACCTCGCAGCGGACCGTCGAACTGTTCCTCGAGAGCCTGACAAGCAGCGCGGGTGAGCCGTGGGACCTGGCGGCGATGGCCAGCCGCTGCGGACTCGCGCGCAGCCGCTTCACCCATCACTGCAAGCGCATCGTCAACATGAGGCCGATGGAGTACCTGGCGCGGTGCCGCGTCGCGTCGGCGCAGCGGGCGCTGATCGAGCGTCCGCTGCGCTCGATCACCCGCATCGCCTTCGACAGCGGGTTCGAATCGAGCCAGTACTTCGCCACGGTGTTCCGCCAGGTGACCGGTCGGCCGCCGCGCGCATACCGCGAAT
>JACDEN010000580.1 GCA_013816415.1 Planctomycetota bacterium | reverse complement strand
GCACATCGCTGAAGGTGACCTCCCAGGTCAGGCCGTATTCGCCAGCGATGACCGCCAGCGCGCTCGAGATCGCCGCGCGGTCGAGCTTGAAGGCGCTCATCGACCACACCACCCGCATGAAGAACAGGCCGCTCTCGATCTCGGAATGCTGATCGAGGTCGAGGATGTTGCCGCCGTTGACGAAGATGAAGTTCGACATCCTGGCGACCAGGCCCGGACGGTCCTTGCACGAGATCAGCAGCGTTGCCGTGGGCGCGTCGGGATTGGGGATCGCATTCATGGCCGCGGTGTCCGTTCGGTTGGTCGCCTGGTGCCGGGGCAGGCGGCGCTGCATGGTGGTGAGGGAGGACGCTTCGGCAAGACGCGATGCCGCAGTCCGGAAAAACAGCGGTTCTGCAAGGGGATACGTCTTCCGGAGCGGGTCCGTGATCTGCTTCATGTCCGTTTCATTTTGAATCACTTGCTTCTCTTGAGGCATCCCGCAGCATGCCGCTCCACCTCGGCGGCGGGCTGCTCCATCACTGCCAGGCCACGGTCGAGTCACTGTCCAGCTCCTGTCCAGACCACTGCCAGACCACTGACTGAAAGCCACGCGGAATGACCCTTCGCCTGCTGCAATTCGGCCTGAGCAAAAAGTATCGCGAGCCGCGGATGTTCCGCGAGCATCCCAAGCTCCGCGATTCCTACGACGCGGTGATCATCGGCGCCGGCGGCCACGGCTTGGCCGCCGCCTATTACCTCGCGCGCGACCACGGCATGACCAACGTCGCGGTCATCGAGAAGGGCTATATCGGCAGCGGCAACACCGGCCGCAACACCGCCATCGTCCGCGCCAACTACCTGACCGAGGAGGGCGTGCTGTTCTACCAGGAGAGCCAGCGCCTGTTCCAGGAGCTGTCGCAGGATCTGGATCTCAACCTGTTCTACTCCGAGCGCGGCCACTTCACGCTCGCGCACACTGACAGCTCGCTGCGCACCATGCGCTGGCGCGCGGAAGTGAACAAGCATCTCGGCGTCGACAGCTACGTGATCACGCCTGAAGAGATCTCGAAGATCTGCCCGTACATCCACATCCCCTGCGGCGGCCAGCCGGTGATGGGCGCGCTGTTCCATCCGCCCGGCGCGATCATCCGCCACGACGCCGTGGCCTGGGGCTACGCGCGCGAGGCCGATCGCCGCGGCGTCGAGATCCATCAGAAGACCGCGGTGCAGTCGATCGCGGTCGACGACCACAACCAGGTCATCGGCGTGAAGACCAGCCGTGGATTCATCAAGACCAGGAAGGTGCTCTCCGCGGTCGCCGGCTACACGCCGCGCATCACCCAGATGGTCGGGCTGCGCACCCCACTCGTCATCCAGCCGCTGCAGGCGTGCGTGACCGAGCCGTTGAAGCCGTTCCTCGATCAGATCGTGGTCTCGGGCAGCCTGCACATCTACGTCAGCCAGTCATCGCGCGGCGAGCTGGTGCTGGGCGCGTCGCTCGATCCCTACGAGCTGCACTCCGAGCGATCGACTCTCGATTTCGTCGAGGGCCTGTCGGCGCACCTGCTCGACCTGTTCCCGTTCCTGTCGCGGGTGAAGGTCAACCGCCAGTGGGGCGGGATGTCGGACATGACGCCCGACTATTCGCCGATCATGGGCCGCACCCCGGTGAAGGGCTTCTACCTCGACTCGGGCTGGGGCACCTGGGGCTTCAAGGCGACGCCGGTGTGCGGAACCACCATGGCCTACACCGTCGCCAACGATCGCGAGCCCGAGCTGATCGAGCCGTTCCGGTTGTCACGCTTCTCGGAATACGAACTCGTCGGAGAGAAAGGGGCCGCCTCGGTCGGTCACTGAGGCGGGAACCACCATGAAGCTGCTGAATTGTCCGATCAATGGCGTGCGTCCGCTGCAGGAGTTCCTCTTCGGCGGGGAATTCCGCCCGATGCCTGATCCGGCCGCCGCGTCGAAGACGCAGTGGGCGGACTACGTCTTCAATCGCGCGGGCGAACCCGGCATCCGCACCGAGTGGTGGTACCACATCGCCAGCGGTACCTGGTTCCTCGCCGAGCGCGACAACATGAAGGACATCTTCATCCGCACCTACCTGTACACGGACACGGCCGCCGGGAAGCCGACGTGAGCGCCACGAACCGCCTGTCCGCACGCCCCGGCGAATGGATCGACCGCTCCAAGCCCGTGCGCTTTTCCTTCGAAGGTCGCGACTACACCGGCTTCTCCGGCGACACCATCAGCAGCGCGCTGCACGCCAACCGCGTTCGGCTCCTGGGCCGCAGCTTCAAGTACCACCGGCCGCGCGGCATCTTCAGCTTCGCCAACCACGACATCAACGCGATGGTGGAAGACGGCGCCGACACCAACATCCGCGGCGACGTCACGCCGATCCGCGAGGGCGCCCACTACCACGCGGTCAACACCTTCGGCGGCCTGCGCTCGGACTGGGGCCGCTACCTCGACTGGTTCGGCCGCTTCCTGCCGGTCGGTTTCTATTACAAGACCTTCCATCGCCCGCGCGCGATGTTCCCATTTTTCGAGAAGCGCATCCGCGCGATGGCCGGCCTCGGCGCGATCAACGCCAAGGCGCCGCGCCTGCGCACGCCGAAGAGCTACGATTTCTGCGACGTGCTGGTCATCGGCAGCGGCGCGGCCGGCCTCACCGCGGGGATCACCGCCGCCCGCCACGGCGCGCGCGTGGTGGTGGTCGACGAGAACCGCCGGCCCGGCGGCAGCCTCACGTATCGCCCAGAACACGCGCCGACGCTGGCCAAGCTCCTCGCCGAAGCCAAAAGCCTGCCGACGATCGACATCCGTCCGCTGACCGTCGCCGCCGGATGCTACGCCGACCATTGGGTCGCTTTGGTGAACGACGAGCGTCTGGTAAAGATGCGCGCCAAGAGCGTGGTCATCGCCAGCGGCTGCTTCGAGCTGCCCGCGC
>JACDEN010000579.1 GCA_013816415.1 Planctomycetota bacterium | reverse complement strand
CTGCAGCGCGGTCGACTCGCCGATCGCGTCGACCAGGTCGCGGCTCGGCGCCGGCAGCAGCGATCCGCGCGCTGACCCAAGCGGCAGCTGACGCGGATCGAAGCCGATGGCGAAATTGTGGTTGGGTTCGGCGGGATCGGGGCGGCCGCCGTGGATCTCGCCCGGCTCGCTGATGAAGAAGTCGCCGGGGCCGAGCTGTACGCTCGCGCCGCCGGATGTCCACTCGGCGCGGCCCACGACAAAATAGCACACTTCCATCACCTCGTGCTGGTGCGGACTCAGCACGTGGTCGGGCGCGCAGATCGCCTCGTTGACGTGGGTGAGCGCCGGGAACTCGGGGAAAGGCTCACCCACCGCGTGGATGTAGCGGTAGCCCTGCTCCGGTTCTGGACCCTGCCTGCGCCACATGCTGCAGCATCGGCGGACGATCGGCCCGGGAAAGCCCGCATCGAAAGCGCACACACACGCTCCCGCATCCGGTGGACGCACTCGGCGCCGGAGGATCCACCATGGCGCCATGACCACCCGCTCGCTCGACGGTGCCTGGCACCTCTCCTACGCCCCCTACCGGCCGGGGCCGTCCGCCCCCGATGCCTCGGCACGCACTGATCTCGCCACCATCCCCGCCCAGGTTCCCGGCTGCGTCGAACTCGATCTGGTCGCCGCGGGCCGGCTGCCGCCGCTGGAGATCGGCACCAATGTCTGGAATACGCTCGCCTTCGAGGGCTGCGAATGGTGGTACCAGCGCCGCTTCCGGGCGCCGGTCCGCGCAGTGGGCGAACGCCTGGAGCTGGTCTTCGGCGGCATCGACTGCATCGCCACCGTGTGGGTGGACGGCCGTGAGGTCGGACGCGCCGACAACATGCTGATCCCCTGGAGATTCGACGTCTCGCAGCTATCGGCGGACGAGGACCATGAGCTGGCCGTCCATATCACCCCCGCGGTGGCGGCAGGCCGCGCCCACGAGATTCCCGCGGCGAGCACGGCGATGCCGATGACCTACGCCAGCCTGCGCGTGCGCAAAGCCCCGCACATGTACGGCTGGGACATCATGCCGCGCCTGGTTTCGGCCGGACTGTGGCGGTCGGTCGCGCTCGAGGTGGTGCCGAGCACGCGCGTGCGCTTGTGCTACGTCGCGACGTTGTCGGTCGATGTCGCGCGCCGCGCCGCGCGGCTGCTGGTCGATTGGGATGTCGCGAGCGACCGACTGGACCTCAGCGGGCTGTCCATCGCCGTGAGCATCCGTCAGGATGGCCGCGAGCTGCACGCCGCACGGCAGCCGATGCTCGACGCGCACGGCCGCCGCTACATCGACCTCGCCGAGGTCGCGCTGTGGTGGCCCCGTGGGTACGGCGGCCAAGAGCTGCTCGGCATCAGCATCGAGGTGCTCGACCCGGACGGCATGGTCCTCGCGCGGCACGAGCAGACAGCCGGCGTGCGCACCATCGAGCTCCGCCGTACCGACATCACCACCGCGGAGCAGCCCGGCGATTTCCGCTTCGTGGTCAATGGCGTTCCGATCTTCGTGCGCGGCACCAACTGGGTCCCTCTCGACGCGCTGCATGCCCGCGACGGCCAGCATCTGGCCTCGACCCTGGCGATGCTCGCGGAGCTCAACTGCACCATGGTCCGCTGCTGGGGCGGCAACGTCTACGAGAGCGACGCCTTCTACGAGTATTGCGACGCCAACGGCATCCTGGTGTGGCAGGATTTCGCGATGGCCTGCGCGATCTATCCCCAGGACGAGGAATTCGTGGCGCGCATGCGCCGCGAAGCCAAAGCGGTGGTGGTGCGGCTACGCAACCACCCCTGCCTGGCGCTGTGGGCCGGCGACAACGAGTGCGACGAGTCGCACACCTGGGCAGCGCTCGGCAGCGATCCCAACCACGATCGCATCACGCGCGGCGCGCTGCCCGCGACCATCCGCGCGCTCGATCCGCTGCGGCCGTACCTGCCGAGCTCGCCGTATCGCTCGCCGGCGGTGATCGCGGCCGGCGGGCATTCCCACCTCCAGCCCGAGCAGCACCTGTGGGGTCCGCGCGGCGATTGGCGCGACCCCTTCTACCGTGATTCCACCGCGCATTTCGTCAGCGAGATCGGCTACCACGGCTGTCCCGACCGTCGTAGCCTCGAAACGATGATGGCCCCAGGCGAGGTCTGGCCGTGGCGCGGGAACGCGTCGTGGCGCGCCAAGCAGGTGTGCCCAATGCCCGACGCCACCGATTGGGATTACCGGCTGCCGCTGATGGCGCGGCAGATCGGATTCCTGTTCGGCGCGGAACCGTCCGAGCTCGACGACTTCGCGCTCGCGTCGCAGGCGACGCAGGCCGAGGCCCTGAAATCGTTCGTCGAATGGGCGCGCCTGCGCAAATGGCGCTGCACCGGCATGCTGTGGTGGAACCTGCGCGACGGCTGGCCGATCATCTCCGACGCGGTGGTCGACTATTACGGACGGAAGAAGCTCGCGTATGGATACCTGCAGCGCGCGCAGGCGGATGTGTGCGCGATGGTCGACGATGCGGTCGACGGACGCCACCGGGTGGCAGTGGCGAACGACACCCGCACCGCGGTCGACGTCACGGTGACGATCACCGACGCCGACAGCGGCACGCGACTGTTGGAAACGAGGATCGCGATACCCGCAGGCGGCCTGGTCGAGCTCGGAACACTCGCCGAGCCAGCGACGCCGGGATTGTGGCACATCGCGGTCGCCCACGCCGGCGGCGTCGAGCGCAACCACCGCATCGCTGGCCCACGGCCGATCGCGCTGGCGGATTTCCTCCGCTGGCTGCCGATGATGGGCTTCGCGGCGGATGTCGGTCCGCAGGCGCAGCTGGCCAGCGCAGGCGGGTGAAGGGGATGGTTGGTGGTTAGTGGTTAGTGGTTGGTGGTTGGTGGTGACATCCATTGGACCATCAGCGCGATTCCGAATTGTAGCTGTCGGC
>JACDEN010000578.1 GCA_013816415.1 Planctomycetota bacterium | reverse complement strand
CGGCGGCCGCGCGCATGCCCGGCCACACACCCTCGGCCTGACCTTCGAGCGACACCGCGAACAGTGGCGCCTGATCGCCGGCATCGACCGCGACCGCCACCGGCCGATCGCGCAAGAGCGACGTCGCCGCCTGGTGGACGGCGGCGTGGAATCCGGGGATCGAGAGGTGCAGGAGCATGGCGGAGTCCTTATGGGTTTAAATAAACCTATAACGGTCCCGGGTCAAGGAGAAAGATGGGGAATTACGCGGGACCGTGCGGTTCGACCGGACGGCAGTGAGTCAATGGTATCGATCACCGAAAGTGCCACGACCTGCTCGGGCGCAGGCACGCGAAGATAGACGCCAGGCCGAGCAGCGCGATGCCGGCACCGAAGCCGCATCCGTTCTTGCCCCCGAGATCCTCGTCCGCGGTGGTGAAGGTGAAATCGCCAGCGGACGTGTCACGCGGGGTGGCATCGATGCTTCGCCCGATGACGCCCACGCCGTCGATGCTGGTCGCGAGGTTGCCGGCGGCGTCGCGGCTCATCACGCGGTAGTGGTAGAA
Source organism: Planctomycetota bacterium (assembly GCA_013816415.1). Lineage (GTDB taxonomy): Bacteria > Planctomycetota > UBA11346 > UBA11346 > UBA11346 > JACCZE01. Next base: position 2,404 of record JACDEN010000578.1, on the reverse strand, counting down.
GGTTTTCCTGGAGAGGCCGTTCAGCGTCACGCTATGCGAGGTCACCAGTGCCGTGTCCAGAATCGACGACACCCCGTAAGCGCTGGTGGTACCGTACTGCACGTGACTATCAGCCGATTCGGATGTGGTCCAGATGATAGTCGCGGATCGAGCGGTGATCCTGCTCGCCGAAACCGCGGAAATCACCGGTGGTTTGGTGTCCGGCGTGGCTTTAGTCGCGAAGGACCACGTCGGCCCGCTCGAGGGGATCGATCCGATGAACGCCACCACTTTCCAATAGTAGGTCGTCGAGGCGTGCAGGTTGTACACCGGAGCGGACATGGTCGCCGCAGTCGGCGACGTCGGCGAGACGCTCGAGTACAATGACAACGCGGCCGAATCCGTACCGATAAAAATGTCATATCTGGTAGCGTTGGAAACCGTCGACCATTGCAGATTCAATGCGGAATCGAGGCCGGTTTCGCGATCGGATGGCCATGGATTCGCAGGCGTCGCCGCACGAGCGAGGCTATCGAGCCGCTGGCCAAGCTGAACGCGCACCGCCTCGACCGCCTGCGGATCTTTGGACCAGTTGCTCCAATCGCTCGCCACCGAGGACACCAGCTGCATGGCCCAGTCACCCTGTCCACGAGCCTTCAACATGGCTATGTAATCGAAGTCATCGACTCCATCCCGCAGCCATTTGAGCCGCATGGACGGGACGACCTGGGTGAGTCCAACCAGCGAACCGGGATAAACGAGCATTCCTTCACCCGGGTAGTTGAATTGGCCATCCACCACCTGATTCGGCACATTCCAAGGGTCGCGGCCCCATAAATCGACGCTGTAGTACAGAAGCCCGGAGAAGGCGAAACGCTGGTTCAGAAATCCAGGCTGGATGCGGTAATTGACGGGAGCGAAATCCAGTTCCCATTTCGGCGACGAGGGGTCTTGGACCAGGCAATTGTACGACCAGACCTCGTCGCCCTTGGCCAACACCTCAGCGGTATGTGCCGCGGCCGCCACCGCTTGTTTCGGCAGCATGACCCAGATGTCCACCGCCGACCGGCCCGATCCCGAACCGTCGTCATAGAGGGATGGGTCTGGCATGACCGTCACCAGCATCTTCGATCCCGCGGCGTGAACGTTCCGAGACCATGCTTTCAGGCTGTCGTTGATCCGCGGAACGTACCCATCGATCTCGTCGGCGGCGTATTCGTAGGTCTCGACACCAGCCGGCCATGTCTGCGCCGCGGCGCGCAGAGCAGAAACCGACGGCGGCGCGGAGATCGTACCGGCGACCGGGTCCGCTGTGCTCCAAAACGGCAGGCCGATCGCATTGAGGCCGGAGGCGGGAAGATCACCGGGGACTGAAGGGTCGACCTGGAAAGGCATCAAGCGATGCTCGAGCAGCAGAGCGGCATTGAGCCTGCTGCTCTGATTCGCCCCATGAAAACCGAAACTCGACTTGAGCGCCGGGGCGATCGGAAGCGAGAAGGCCCACACCGTCATTTGAATGCCGATCTGGGCTGACCCTCCTGCGCTGGTGACGGTCACCGTCCCGGTATAGGTGCCCGCCACGCTCGTTCGCGGGACGGCGACATCGATCCAGATCGGCTGATTGTGACCTTCTTGGACCGAAAATGGCGCAGCGGTGAAGGTCGCTCCCGATAAACGGCGCCCTGTGGCTGGATCGACGAACGGAATGAGCGCGTCAGGATAGAAGCCTTTCGGCAACGGACGGTTCGAACCGCCGAGATCGAGGCTCGAGGAGGTGACGAGGGCGTAGTGCTCACGAAAGAGCGCGAGGCGGGTGCTGGCGATGACGGCGCCGTTCGGCCCCACCAGGTCGGATACCGAGACATCGACATTCGACAAACCACCAGCGGGCGCACGAACGATCACCTGGAATGACTCGGATTCGCCGCGGGCCGTATGCAGGGAAATCGAAGCGGCAGTTGCGGCAACATCGATCGGTCCAGTTCTCGTCAGAGCAGGCGTCACCCATAGGACGGGATTCGATTCCGCCGACGTCGCAGTGGTCGGATCGAGGAGGCTGCTCGCCAGCAACCCGAGTACGGCTGATAAGACGCGCGCCACGGCGCCAGCTGGTGAGCGGGGATGCGAGTATGTTCTCATGGCGGTCTCCGACGCCACGGTGTCAGGCCGCGGCATCAGGTATTCGTGCCAGCGCGCCGCAGCTTACTGAAATCCCTCCAAGACTGCTCCCAGGCAGCTTTTGCAGCTAGCTTGTGTCCGTCGGAAAATGGTTAAGTCGCTATCTCGATCGGATTTGAATCCGAAAAAAGATGCGAAGCGCAGCATGGTATCATGCGAAATTCTCGGTAGAAACCGCATCTTCGAATCCTTCCAACAGGAATCTTCGCCATGCGCCGTGATTTTGACCCCCAGAATCGAATGGATA
>JACDEN010000577.1 GCA_013816415.1 Planctomycetota bacterium | reverse complement strand
GCGTAGACCAGGCTGAGCGTGTCTGAGCTGCGCACCGCGCGCGGCTGGGCCAGGACCATCGCCAGTAGCCCGATCAGCGACAGGCGCACCCACAGGGCGAGCAGCGAACGCACGCCGCGCATGCCGCCCCAGCCGGCCGCCCACAGCCACCACGCCCACAGCGCGACCACCATCCAGCCGAACGACCACGGCGCCGAGAACGCGATGGTGCGCGAGATCAGCAGCCACCCCACCACCCCTGCGTAGAGGGCGAGGAATACCAGCAGCGACCACGCCGACCACCAACGCAGCTGGCGGCGCGGCGGCGGGAACAGGCGATCGATGACGGAGCGCAGGCGGATCATGGCGCGAGCCTCACCAGTCGGCGGTTGCCGGTATCCGCCACCCAGATGTTTCCGGCGGTGTCGCCGGTGAGGCTCCAGGGCGTGGCGAATCCGCCGTCATCGCGACCGGCGTGTCCATAGCGGCCGAGCACGGTGCCATCGCGCGCGAGCTTGGTCACGCGGTTACCGCTGTACTCGCCGACCCACAGCACGCCGGCCGGGTCGAGCCACAGTCCATAAGGGAAATGCAGCTCGGGTGGATGATCGCCACCGACCACGCCGACGAACGTTCCCGAGTCGCTGAAGATCTGGATGCGGTCGTTCATCGCGTCGGCGATGTAGATCTCGCCGCCGTGCCACACGATGCGCTGCGGCCGCTGGAACGATCCGGGTGTGGTGCCGAACGCTCCGAAGGCGCACACGAAGGTGCCGTCCTTGTCGAACTTCTGGACGCGATCGTTGCCGCCGTATTCGGCGACGTAGAGGTTGCCGGACGGATCGACCGTGACCGAGACCGGATAGATGAATTCACCGGGCCCCGGCCCTTCCTTGCCGAAGGTGCCGGCGACCGTGCCGTCGGCATTGAAGGTGACGACGCGGTGGTAGTGGGTGTCCGCGACCGCCACGCGTCCGTCCGTCAGTTCGACCACCCCTTCCGGCCGGCCGACGTCCCACGCCGGCATGCGCCAGGTGCGCGCCAAAGTCCCGTCGGCGCGGTAGGTGAGGACGCGGCCGATGGTGTCGAGGACCAGCACCTCGCCGGCCCTGGTCGGGCCGAGCCCGCGCGGAGCCGGCTGCACGATGCCGTCGTTGGGCAGCGTGAAGCAGGTCGGATGCAACGCCAATCCGGTGCCTGCGGATGTCGACGAGCATCCAGCAGCGAAGAACACGATGACGGCCACGGCGAACAGCAGCTTGAGCATCACCCGCGTCCCCGCGGCCAGCGCCGGCGCCGCCGGACGATGGAGGAACCGCCGCTGCGCTCCGCCGCCCCCGAGCTGGATCTCGGTCGCGCAGAAGGCGCCATGGAACGAACTGTCGCGCACCGTGCCCGGTCCGTGGTCATCGGCGGCGAGCGCGAGATCCTCGGGACGCACGCAGCCGCCGCGGGCGCGGATGCGCTCGGATTCGGCCGCCGCGAACCACGGCTGCTCCTGACCGCGATCGAACCAGTTGGCCGCGCCGAAGCAGGCGGCCACCGCGGCGTCGGCTGGACGGTGATAGAGTTCCTCGACCGGGCCCGCTGCGATCACTCGCCCCTCGTGCAGGCACACCGCATGATCGGCACAGCCCACCACCCATTCCGGATCGTGCGTCGCGTACACCAGCGAGCTGCCGGTCGCGCGTGTGAAGTCCGAGAGGCAGCGCCAGCACGCGGCCATGGCGTCGCTGTCGAGATGCGCGAAGGGCTCGTCGAGCACCAGCACCGCGGCCTCGCTGGCGAGGGCGCGCGCGACACCGACCCGCGTGCGTTCGCCCGCGGAGAGCGAGCGCGGATGGGCTCCTGCACGGTGCGACAGCGCCAGGGCCTCGAGGATGCGCGCGGCCGGCAGCCGCGGGGATCGCGGCGCGACCGCCGCGAGGTGTCCGGCGACATCGAGGTGCGGCCACAGCGCATCGAGCGGCGACCAGTACAGGGGCAGCCGGCCATCGGCGGGAAGCGTCCGCGCGATCGCACCGTGGCGCGGCTGTTCGAAGCCGACCAGCAGATTGCAGAGCGTGGTCTTGCCGGAACCCGAGCGGCCGAGAAGGGCGGTGATCCCGGCGTTGATGGTGATGTCGGCCGGGCCGAGCCGGCCTGGCATCTGCACCTGCTCGAGACGCCACAGGGGATCACGCACGGGCTGCTCCCGGACGCGCCGATCGCAGCCACCCCGTCACCGTCGCGCCCAGGCGGACAATGATCCAACCACCCACGATCACCACCACGGGAGCGCACATCGCGGCGCCGAGACGCGCGGACAGCGCCGAGCTCTGTCCGTAGTGCATGAAGTTGTAGAGCATCACCAGCACCGGCACCATGTCGACGGGATGCAGGATCGCCGACGCGGCGAGGTCCGCATATCCCATGAGGAAAAGCAGCGACCACGCCCAGTAGCGTCGGCTTCCGGACAGTCGCCACAGCAAGGTCGATCCGCCGGCGGCACGATCGCGGGAGTTCACGTGCATGCGCGCGAGATGCAGCGCGGGATCCGGGCGATCGAGCACGATGCGCAGGGCGATGGCGATCGGCAGCATCAGCAGGGTCAACGCGCCGATCAGGGGCACCGGCGTTTCCGAGAGCCACCGCAGCGCCGGTAGCTGGATCAGCGCGAGCCCGGCGAGTCCGACCGCCAATGATCCGCACAATCCCGGCAGGCAGGCAGCCACTGCGATTCCACCTCCGATGCGCCCAGCGCGCGTGAGGTCGCGCAGCGGGCGGGCGGCCAGCCAGGCACAGGTGGCGGCGGCCGCGGCGAACAGCACGCTCGCCCCGACCTCATGCCGGATGTCGTCGCGCACCAGGATGGCGAGGCCAGCGCGGGCGTCCCACGCCACCGTCATCAGCGGAACCGCCACCAGCACGACGCTGCCGACGACGATGGCGATCCATCCGACGGCGACGCGGCTGCGCGCCGGTTCCGTCG
>JACDEN010000089.1:3688-8598 GCA_013816415.1 Planctomycetota bacterium | reverse complement strand
GAGCCGCGACGTCCGCCGGCGGGGAAGGCGTGGGCTCGCTCATGCCGCGCTCCTGGCGGCGACGACCGGCTCGCGCTCGCGCCACATCGCGCGCGGGTCGAAGGTCGCTCCCGCGACCAGGCTCATGGTCACCATCGCGGCGTAGATCACCGCTCCCGGTCCGGCGTTCACGCTGACGAGATCGCCGAGCTTGACCGCGGCGACCACGCCGGCGACCAGCATGACGTCGATCATGCCCCACCGTCCCGCGCCTTCGATCAGGCGGTAGGTCAAGGCGCGGTGGCGGTGCTGGATCCTGCCCGCGCTCAGGCTCAGCGCGATCAGACCGAACAGCTTGAGCAGGGGCACGATCACCGAACACACCAGCACCACCAATCCCACCACCACGTGCCCGCCGGTGAGCAGGCCGATCGCGCCGTGCCAGATGTCGGTCTGGTTGGTCACGCCGAAGCGTTCGATGCTCAGCACCGGCAGGCCCATGGCGATCGGGTAGAGGATGAGCGCGGCGAGCGACGCACCGAGTGTCCACGACTGGTCGACGGTGGTGCTGAATGCGGTGTCGCAGCGGCGGCAGTGCGCGGTCATCCCGGCGGTGACGGCGGGCAGACGCTGGATCAGGCCGCAGCAGTGGCAGGCGCGTAGCTGCGCGAGGGGAGCGGATTCATCAGGCATCTCCCGACCATATGCCGGGTCCCGTGCACGGAACAGAGGGAGGGGGCAGGCATTTCACAGAGGCCGCGCCCGCCGCGGCACGTTACCCACCCGTTACGGATGCGGCGGGTGCCGGCGATATGTTGCGGGCCGGAGGATCCCATGCGCCGACCCGCCCTCGTCCTGTCCGCCGTCCTGTTCCTGGCTGCCGCCGCATGGTGCCCGCCCGTCCCTGGCCTGGAGGACCGGCTGCTCGCGCTGGCCCTCGATCACGATCCCGTCGTTGCCGGTCCAGCGCGCGCGCAGCTGCGGGCCGAGGGTCCATCGACGTTCGCCGAGATCCTCGCGCGCTGCTCCAGCGGCACGCGGCCGGCGTCCGACTGGGACGAGGCCCTCGACATGATCGCCCAGCAGCGCGGCAGTCGGCACTGCGGTCTCTACTGGTATACCGATCTCGCCGCGGCGGAGCGCGCGGCCGCGCAGTCAGGCAAACCGATCCTCGCGCTGCATCTGCTCGGCAGGCTCACCGACGAGCGCAGCTGCGCCAATAGCCGCTTCTTCCGCTCGATCCTCTATACCAACCGCGCGGTCGCGGACTACCTGCGCGGGAACGTCGTGCTCTACTGGCACAGCGAGCGTCCGGTCCCGCAGGTGACTATCGACTTCGGCGATGGCCGCCGCATCGAGACCACCATCGCCGGAAACTGCGTTCATTATCTGCTCGACGCCGAGGGCCGGCCGTTGGACGCATTGCCTGGGCTCTATGGTCCTTCGGAATTCCTGACGCAGTTGCGGACGGATTGCGCGATGCACCACCAGTGGCGGGCGGCGGATCGCGATCATCGACCGGCTTTGCTGACCGCATTCCATCAGGAGCAGCTGGAAGCGATGCGCGTTGCGCTTTTCTCCGTCGGCGGTGCGCCGGAGACCGAGATCCCATCCATGGTGGCGTGGGCGGTGGCGCCGATCGCCGCCAGCGAAAGCCTCGCCGTATCCAAGTGTGGGGTGGAGGCGCCGGTGCTGAAGGCGGTGCGGCTGTGGCGCGAGCCCGCAGCCGTCGACGGCATGACCGGGTGGGTGTCCATGCTCGCCGACATGCACCCCGAATTCGGACGGCTCGATGCCGCCAGCACCTCGCTGATCCGCAGTCGGCTGGCGGATGGGCGCGACGCCGACAACGATCTCGCCAATCTCGCGCTTTCCCTCGCGCGCGACACCGTGCAGGACGAGTACATCCTGCACACCCTGATCCACCGCCAGTTCGTCGACGGCGGGGCCAAGGATCTCCAGACCCTCGACCGCTGGGTCTACGATCGCTTGTTCCTCACGCCGGAGAGCGATCCCTGGCTTGGTCTGCTGCCGCCCGGCTACGACGGCCTCGATCACAACGGCATTGTGGTCGTCGGCGCCAAGCGGTAATTACCTATCGTGAGCAAGCGCATCCTGGTGATCGAAGACGACCGTGCGATCCGCCGCGGGCTGGTCGACGCCCTGACCTTCGCCGGCTACCGCGTCAGCGAGGCCGCGACCGGAACCGCCGGCGAAGAGCAGGCGGTGCGCGGCGAATGGGATCTGGTTTTGCTCGACCTGGTGCTGCCGGGCCGCGACGGTCGCGACGTGCTGAAGGCAGTGAGGGCATCGCGTCCGAGCCTGCCGGTGATCGTGCTCACCGCCTGCGGGGGCGAGGACGACCGCGTCGGCGGTCTTTCGCTCGGGGCTGACGATTACGTGGTCAAGCCGTTCAGCGTGCGCGAGCTGCTGGCGCGGGTCGAGGCGGTGCTGCGGCGCTCGGCCGAACGACCGCGCGACGTCGCCGAGATCGCCATTCCCGGCGGCTCGGTCGACTGCGCCCGCAGCGAGGTGCGCTTCGCCGATGGCACCCGCGCGGCCCTGGGCGAACGCGAGGTCGAGCTGTTGCGCTACCTCGCCTCGAACGGTGGGAGGGCTATCTCGCGCGACGAGATCCTCCAACGCGTCTGGCGCATCGACGCCTCGGGCCTCGCCACCCGCACCATCGACATGCAGGTGGCCCGCCTGCGCGAGAAGCTGCGCGACGATCCCGCGGATCCGCGGGTGGTGGTGACGGTGCGCGGCAAGGGCTACATGTTCGGCGGCGGCGGGCCAGAGAGCCAGCCGTGAATCCCCGGTCGTCGTGGCTGCTGTTCGTGATCGGAGCCGGCATCGCGCTGGCGTCGATGTGGTGGCTCAGCCGACATGCGCTGGGACTGGCCGAGAGCGAAGCGTCGGCCCGCGAGCAGTCCCGTCGCGACGCCGTCGCGCGCGTCGCGCTGTGGCGCATGGATACCGACATCAGCGCGCTGATCTCGGCCGAGAGCGCGACCTCGGTTGAGAACTTTGCCCGCATGGGACGGATCCCGGAAGCCGGCGGCGCAACCGGCGACAGCGCATCGCTGGTGCGGATCCGCTTCGAGATCGCTGCGACGGGGGCGGTGAGCGGCGCGCCTGGCGTACTCGAGCGACCGGTCGCGGAACGGCTCGCCCTGATCGACGTGTCCGGCAGCGAGCTGAACACACGGGCACTTCCCGAGGTGTGCCTCGATGGGCAGTCGTCCGCCATGCAGCAGACCGATCAGTGGTCGCCGCAGCAGACCGAGCGGCAGTCCGCCCAATCGGATTACGGCAACCGCAGCAAGGCGGTGAAGCGCCAAGTCGACAATGCGATGGTGCAGCAGGAGCTGTCGTCATCGACGTCCTACCGGCAGAAGGCCAGCCCAGGCGACGACCCTCCCAAACCGCTCGACAAGGGCAGCGTCGTACGAGGTCCGATGAGTCCGCGCTGGTTGGAGCCCGACGATCTCGTCCTGCTGCGGCCGATCGAGCGCGTGGGGCAGGTGAGCCTGCAGGGATGCTGGCTCGATCGTCCGGCGCTCGACGCACGTCTGCGCTCGCTCATCACCGACATCCTGCCCCACGCCAGGTTGGTTCGTGCGCAGGCCGGCGACCCTGGCCAGTATCCGCTGGCGTCGCTCCCGCTCGCCCTGATCCCGGGGGATCCCGCGCCGGATCCGACCGTGCGTTCGCCGATCGCGCGCACCCTGCTAGTGGCCTGGATCGGCATCGGCTGCGCGCTCGCCGCGCTCGCCGCGCTGCTCGCCGGCGTGCTCGCGCTGGGCGAACGCCGCGCGATGTTCGTCTCGGCGGTCACGCATGAACTGCGCACGCCGATCACCTCGCTGCGCATGTACGCCGAGATGCTCGGCGAGGGCATGGTCGCGGGAGGCGAGCAGCGGGCGCGCTACCTGGCGACCATCCGCGCCGAGGCCGATCGCCTGGGCCGCTTGGTCGAGAACGTGCTGTCGTATGCGCGGCTGGAACGGTCCTCCCATCCCGGACGGATGTGCGCCAAGCCGCTCGCCGAGCTGATTGCCGGCTGCGGTGAACGGCTGACGCGCCGGTGCGTCGAGGCGGGGATGGAGCTGACCATCGACCTCGCGCAGGCGGCTTCCGCGCAGGTGATCGCGGATCCGGAATGGGTCGAGCAGATCCTCTTCAACCTGGTGGACAATGCGTGCAAGTATGCCGCGTCGGCAAAGGATCGATGCATCGCGATCACCGCGGAGATGGTGCCTGGGAGCGTGCGCATCGCGGTGGCGGATCATGGCCCGGGAATCGCTGAGGATGTGCGGAAGCGGTTGTTCCGGCCATTTGCGAAGTCGGCGAGGGAAGCTGCGCACTCGGCGCCGGGCGTGGGATTGGGATTGTCGCTCAGCAGGAGGCTGGCGAGGAGGATGGGAGGCGAATTGGAGTTGGAGGCATCGACGGGGGAGGGGACGAGGATGCGGTTGATGCTGAGGAGTGGAGTTCAGGTTTAGGAGCGGCCTCGGCTTTGGCTTCAGCTTTGGCTTTGGCTTTAGCTTCGAATCAGTGGGTGTGCCGTAGCCGCGCGTCACGCTGTTGCACCGAGCACACCATCTTCCGCGCCGTTGCTCTCGCCAACTGCTGAAAAGCTAAAGCTAAAGCTAAAGCTAAAGCTGAAGCCAAAGCCAAAGCCCAAGCGCGGCGAATTACGCCTTGATCAATCCCAACGGCTTCAATCCCTTCACCGTCAGGAAGTCGCCGCCGTATCCCCACCACTCCTGGACCAGGCTGAGATACAGCTGGCGGAAATCCGTGGTGAACGCCAGATCGTCGTCCTCGAGCTTTGCCAGACTGGGATAAGCGCCATGCGCGCCGCCCTTGACCTTGCCGCCGAGCACGAGGTGTGGTGCGGCGGTTCCGTGATCGGTGCCGTTGGAGCC
>JACDEN010000089.1:0-3678 GCA_013816415.1 Planctomycetota bacterium | reverse complement strand
GGGCCGGATCATCTCAGGATTTTCGGGCGGGCGAACCGGCGTGCGTCCGGGATCAGCGCATCGGCGTCCGCGCCGAGCCAGTCCTCGACGATCGCGCTGTAGAGACCGCGGAAGTCCGAGGTCGCGAGCAGGTTGTCGTCGTCGTCGAGCTTCTCGAGACCGGGGAATTCACCAACCATCCTCCCGCTCGCCTGCGACCCGAGCACGAAGGCAGATCCTGCAGCTCCGTGATCGGTGCCGTTGGAGCCGTTCTCGGCGGCGCGGCGGCCGAACTCGCTGTAGGTGGCGACGACGCAGCGGTCCCAGGATCCGGTCGCCTGCAGCGCGGCGCGGAACGCGGCGAGCGAATCGCCGACGTCCGTGAGCAGCGCGGCGTGGCGTCCGAGCTGGTCGGCGTGGGTGTCGAAGCCGTCGATGGCGAGCTTGAACACCGGTACGACCGCGCCCGCGGCGATCAGCCTGGCCACCGTCTCGAGGCCGCTTCCGAGCGAACTCTTCGGGAAGACGGTCTTCAACGGCGGCGCGTGGTCGATCAGCCCCTGCATCGCCTCGGCCGAGTCGGCGATGGTGTGCTCGACATCGAGGATGCGGCCGAGCGCGGGGTTGGCCGCGGTACCGGGCTGGGCGCCCATCGCGCGCGCGCGCTGGATGTAGTCCTGCGGCGCATTCATGATGATGGTGCGCAGGCCGTCGCCGAGCAGCGGACCGAATCCGCCGTAGGCCATGGTCTTGTCGAAGCCGAGTACGATGCCGTCGGCGAGGCGGTCGGCGGGCGCTCCTGGCAGCGACGCGCGCAGCACGCGCGCGAGCCAGCCGTCGCCCAGCAGCTCCTCGGATTTCGATCCGGTGTTCCAGATGTCGATGCCACGGAAGTGCGAGCGGTTCGGGTGCTCGTAGCCGAGACCGAGGACGGCCGCGCAGTCGCCATCTTTCCACGCCGGCATCAGCGCCTTGAGCGCGGGATGGAATCCCAGCTGCGCGTCCAGCTTCAGCACCTGATCCGCGGGGATCGCGAGCTTCGGGCGCAGACGGCGGTAGGCGCGGTCCGCGTATGGGATCACGGTGTTCAGCCCGTCGTTGCCGCCGCGCAGCTCGAGCAGCACGACGGTCTTCTTCCAGGCGAAGCCGTCCGGGCGGGGCGCCGGGGTGGTGTCTCCTTCGGCTGCGGACAGATCGAAGCCGGGGATCATCGCGCCGAGAGCCGTGGCGCCGCACAGCTGGATGAATGCTCGCCTGCGCATCACGATCCCCTATTTGAGGTTGTACGCCGGATCGCGGATCACCTGCCTGAGCGCCGCATCGAATCCCTTCGCGCGGTCGATCGGCCGCGCCGGAGCGACCGCCATCACCAGCCGCAGCACCGCGTCGATGCCCTCGCCTCCGGACTTCCGCGCGTCGACGATCCACGGCGCTGCCGCCTTCGCGGGATCGGCGAGCAGCTCGTCGAGCACCTCGGTGCGCGCGAGCAGTCCGTAGGTGCTGATCCAGGCGGCGCCGCCCTTCCAGCCCTTGACGTTCGGCGGGTCGAGGACGTCCTGGCCGAGGCGCCGGCCCCATGCGGGCAGGCGGTCGACCGGCTCGGCCGGCAGGCCGAGCGAGCGCATGGTTCCGCACAGCAGCTCGACCGGCGATTTCACCAGGATGCCGCGGCGCGCCGGATCCCAGAACGCGTCGCTGGTGAGCAGTGCGCGCATCAGCGGCTTCATCTCGTACTTGGCCTTGTAGAACACCGCGGCGAGCCGATAGACCTCCTGGTCGTCGATGCGCTCGTCGACGAACTCCTGCCACAGCTTCTCGGTCAGGTGGATGGCCACGCGCTCCTCACGTTCGAGCAGGATGCGCATCACCTCGTCGGCGTCGAACACGCCCTTGTGCCCGAGCACCAGCTTGCGTCCGCCGTCGTGGTACTGCTCCATGCGCACCGGGCGCCCGGTCGCGGGATCGAACTGGTAGCCGCTGAACGAGCGCGCGGCCTCCTTGATGTCCTTCTCGGTGTAGAAACCTTCGCCGACGGTGAACAGCTCCATCACCTCGCGCGCGAAGTTCTCGTTGGGCCGATCGGCGACATTGGAGTTGCTGTCGAGGTAGATGAACATCGCCGGATCGAGCGGCATCGCCTTGAGTAGGTCGGCGTAGTTGCCGAGCGCATGCGCGCGGAACAGCCGGTTCTGCTCGTGCATCAGCAGCGGATCGCGCACGGTCTCGAGCTGCGAGGTGAAATGGTTGTGCCAGAACAGCACCATGCGCTCGGTCAGCGGCGTGTCGGTGGTGAGCATCTCGTGGTACCACCACGCCTTCAATTCGGCGCCTCGCACGCGGTCGATGCGCTCGCGCTCCTGGCTCTTCTTATCGCGCTCGGCCTGGGGCAGGTCCTTCCAGGAATCGTATTCCTTCTGACGGGCCTTGGCATTCTCGGCGAGCGAGACCTCGCACCATTTGGGAGTCCCCCAGCGGCTGAACGCCTTGGTCCGCGCCAGGAGCGCGTCCACCGCCTGCTCGCGGGTCAGGGCCTGCAGGTCGGCGACCTCAGCCGGTGTCGCGCCGAAGCCGGTGCGCGCGAGGAGGTGCCGCGACTCGGCGATCTCGAGGGCCTCGAGGTTCCGCGTCATCAGTAGGAGCAGGGCGGCGAGGACGGCGAGCACGCGGAACGCAGCCATGTCCATGATACCGGTCCCAGGCGGGAGCGTTGCGACGATGCGCCTCACTCAGCCGCGGCCGTGTCATCACGGCGCCACCAGGCGCGCGCGGCCTCGATGCGGTCGACCAGGCCCTGTAGCCGCGGATCGGCGATCGCCGGCAGCCGGTGCTCGGTGACCGCCAGCTGCACCAGCGTGCGTCCTTCCTGGCGCCACCGTTCTTGGAGCGCCGCCTGATCGGTGGTCGGGGTCAACTCCGGCGGCGAGAGCTCGGCCGGCGCGCGGGACAGGCAGTGGTAGAGCGTGCTCGGCGCATCGTCGAATTGCCAGGCGGACAGCTGGCCCGCGCTCCACCACGGACTGATCGCCTGGGAGCGCTCGCTCTCCGAGGTGATGTCGATGATCATGCCCGCGCACATCGCCCATGCGCACGCGGGATCGCGGGCATCAGCCGGATCCCAGCGGTAGTCGCGTGCGACGGTGCGCATGCCGCGCACGTCGCGATGCAGCCAGATCAGATGCGCGCGGCCGGTGCCACTGACGAGCGCGTCATGCGCCTGCCCGTACAGCCATGCGTCGGCATGGGTGCGGTCGAACCAGCCCCAGTCCTCGAGGTAGACCAGCTTGCCCTGGGCGATCTGTCCGCCCTTGTAGGCGAACAGCGCTCCGGTTCGCGCTTCGCCCGGAGCGAGCAGCGCGAGCGCCAGGGTAGCGCACACGCAGGCCGCATTCACCTGGGCGTGCCATGCCGCGAGCGCCCACCACCGGGCGCCGCGCGCGAAGGCGATCCCGGCGAGGATGGCGATGGTGAACGCCGCCGCCATGCCGGCCGCATCGGCCCAGAGATGAGTGGCGGCGAAAAGCGCCGCCGCCGCGACGATCGCTGCGCTGCGGGGAATCCAGCGCGCCAGCCAGGATTGGATGCCGAGGCGCAACGCGACCTCCACCGCCGCGCCATACGCCGCCGCCGCCAAGGTGGCCAGGATCAAGCCGCTGCCTCCGGTCGCGTGCGCGCTCGCGACGCGCAGGTACGGACCGAGAC
>JACDEN010000576.1 GCA_013816415.1 Planctomycetota bacterium | reverse complement strand
CCCGGTATCCATGCGCACGTAATCGCCGGCGCGCACGTGCCGCGAGATGATGATGTGGATGCCGGCGAACAGGTTGGACAGGGTGTCCTGCAGGGCGAGGGCGACCGCCAGGCCGCCGACGCCGAGGGCGCCGAGGATCGGCGTCACCGACACGCCGAGCGTCTGCAGGATGACCAGCATGCCGATCGCGTAGATGAAGCCGGTGATGATGTACGAGAAGATCGAGGTCGATCCGAAACCGGGCAGACGCGACGCGAAAAGGACGAAGAAACCCGACAGCGTGCGCGCGGCGAACACCGTCGCCGACAGCATCACCCACACCGACACGCCGTGGTGGATGAGCTCGCACGTCTCTGGCGGGATCGGCGCATTGCTGGCAGCGATGTAGACCGACAGCAGGGTCAGCCACACCAGGGGCACGCCGCGCGCCGCGCGCACCACCACTTCGACGCCCGACCACGCGCTGCGGCCGGCCCAGGTCACGAGCCGCGCATGGAGCAGCTTCTCCAGCACATAGGCGACGAACAGCCCGCCCGCGAGGATGCCGGCGGGAACCATCCAATCCTGGACGGCGTCGCTGACTCCTCTGATCATCCCGGGGTCGGCCATGGCCCCAACCTCGCCAGCCCGCCGAGGCGCGCAAGCGGGCGCCCGCCACGGTCATTCCACCTGGAGATTCGCCAGGTAATCGGTCAGTTCCTTGCGCTTCGCCTCGAGGGTCGTGCGCAGCTTCTCGAGCTCGACCTGCTTGGCCTCGACCTGGGTCTCCTGGTCGTTGAGCTTGGTCAGCAGGCGCTGGTAGTACTGGCTCTGCTGGTTCTGCACGGTGCGCATGTTCTCGCGCAGGCGGTTCTGGTCGACGCCGATGGCGTTGATCTCGTTCTGCCGCGCATCGCTCGCGCGCTGCGTTTCCGCCATCTCGCCCTTGATCTTCGCCGCCTTGGCCAGCGCGTCCTTCACCTTCTGGGGGATGGTTCCGGTCTTGATATAGAACTCGATCGCCGGGAAGTCGAGGTCGATGATCGCCAGAGACTGGGTCTGGATGTATTCCTCGGTGACCACGTGCTTCGCCGATTTCTTCGCCGCGACCGGCACCTTGTAGCGGTACAGGGCGGGCGTCTTCTCGAACGGCTCGGCGCCATCGGTCAGCTTCCATCCCTGGCGGAACGGATGCTCGACGATGATGGTCTTGGCGTCTTCCGAGGTGTTGTCGATCTGGTACTCCTGCGTGCCCACCAGCTTGTTGGTCAGCACCAGGATGCCGTTGACGATGCGTCCGGACACGACGCGGCTCTCGTCGTGGTGCGAGGTCGCGTCGACGCGCACCGGGATGTCGATGGCGAAGCTGATCAGCCGGTGGTCGCCGGGCGGCACGTTATCGATGGTGGCGTCGCCCGCGTAGCCGCCGCCGTCGAGCACCGTCATCGGCCCTTGGAGGAGGTGCTTGCCGGTGGTGTTGGTGATGATCGCGCCGTTGAGCGGATGGCTGGCCAGCACGTTGAGGTTGAAGATGCTCACCTTCTCGACCTGCACCGGATCGGTGACGATCGGCAGCATCGCCGAGCGCTGGCGCTGCAGGGTCACGTTCGGTACCGAATACTGGAACAGCTCGCCGAGCTTTTCTGCTGCCGCGGCCGAGGTCACGCTGGCGACGGCGTTCATGGCGAGACTCTCGCTGGGTGCTTCTTCGAGTTCCGCCGCGTCCATCGCCGCGCCGGCAGGAGCGGTCGCGGCCCGTGCGAATGTCGCGTCCTTGAATGACTTTTCCGCCTCTTCCCGTCCCCGCAGCTGCCTTCGTCCGTTATCCGCTTTCCGATCGGCCAGCTTATCCGCGCCGGCGGCGTCCATGCCGCCGCTGTAGGTCTGCGGCCGCAGGCTCGCGAACAACTCGGGTTCAACCGTCGGACGTGGCACGTACAGCGGCCGGTACAGGTCCTGCACGAACGACACCGGCCGGCCACTCACCAGCGACAGGTTCACGTCCTTCCAGTCGTTGTCGGTCTGGTTCTCGACGATCGCCCAACCCTGCAGCGCGCCCTTGTCGCCCGCCTTCGCCGGCATCACCAGGCGGTAGCTGGTCTTCCACACCGGCGTCTCAACCACGTAGCCGAGACGCACGCGACGGTTGCCCTTGCCGTCGAAATGGATCACCACCGGCTTCTTGTCCTGGTCGCGCGCCTGGGTCAACGCGGTCAGCGCCTTGGTCAATTCCTCCTGCAGCGCCTGGTCCTCCAACGTCACGTTCTGCACGTCTTCGAGCGGCAGCTGGCGGATCGTTGACACGGACAGCAGATTCAGCACCCAGGTCTCAACCGTCTGGTTCTTGTCGCCGATCACCTTGGTCCGCTTCTCGACGCCGAGGATGGTGCCGACCACTTTCTCGGTCTGGATCGTCACCGTCACCTTCGCGCCGCGCAGCTGGTTGAGCAGTTGCGCCAGCGTCGGATTGCCGGTGATGTCGACCTGGAAACTCTTCAGCGTCTTCTCGAGCGGATCGAGCGAGGCGTAGTCGACCGTGCCCACCGTCCCGCCGTCGCGGTCCTCCAAGAGCAGCGATTTCAGGATGTCATTGATCTGGCCGGTCTTGAAGCGCAGCTCGGTCGCCGCGTTCCCCGCCACCGTGCCCTCGTGCTCGAAATAGCCGACGCCGCTCGAGAACAGCACCACCTTGCGCACCTGCACATCGGCTTTGTTCGCCGCAGCGGCCGCTGGATTGGCCGGATCGGGTTCGGCGGCGGGAGCGATGCGTCCGTGGGCGCAGCCGACGAGGACGAGGGCGGCGAGGGTGGTGCACAAGGGAAGGCGCATGAGGTGTCTCGATCCAGGGGTTGTGGGAGCAGGGTTGGTGGTTGGCGAAACTATGGTTACAGGAAGGGGGGCCCCGTCGCGCTGCGATGGGGCGGCCCTGACAAAAGCCCCGGGGGTAGGCACGCAGGGCCGTAGGGGCGAAGCCCCTG
>JACDEN010000575.1 GCA_013816415.1 Planctomycetota bacterium | reverse complement strand
CCTGCAGGGCGGAGGTCGAGAACACCTCGATGGTCTTCCCGCCATGTGATATCCTGATGAATTCCTGCCAGCGCTCGGCGAAGCGCGGCTCGTCAATCGCCAATCCCTTGGCCTGCACCAGCTCCTCGATGATCTCCTTGGGGAAACCGTTGGTGGTGACCAGCTCGAAGGCGTCGTCC
Source organism: Planctomycetota bacterium (assembly GCA_013816415.1). Classification (GTDB taxonomy): domain Bacteria; phylum Planctomycetota; class UBA11346; order UBA11346; family UBA11346; genus JACCZE01. The sequence goes on along the minus strand of JACDEN010000575.1, from coordinate 2,779 downwards.
CCCGAGAACACCTGCTGGCCCTGGTGGCGTTCGAGCGCGCGCTGGAACAGCTCCAGGCCTTTGCGCAGCGTGCGCCGGAACATCTGCTCCTCGGCCTTCAGCGTCGCGACCACCAGATCCTGGCGGCGCACGATCTCGGGATAGGCCTCGCCCATCACCGCCACCACCGCAGTCACGATCTCAAACAGGCGCGATTCCGTTACGCCCAGCTTGTCGATATCGAGGGTCGCGCGGCGGATCAGCCGGCGCACGATGTAGCCACGGTCGGTATTCGACGGCTGCGCGCCGTCGGTGACGCAGAAGGTGATCGCGCGCACATGGTCGGATACGCGGCGCAACAGCACGTTGCGCTCGACCTGCTCGACGTCGCGCGCAATGGTGTCGTAGCGCTGGTTTGATACCTCGCAGACGCGGCGGATGATCACCTGGAAGATGTCGATGTCGAAATTGTTGACGACCCCCTGCACCGCGCAGGCCAGGCGCTCGAGCCCGCCGCCGTAGTCGACGTTGGTGCGGCCGAGCTGCTCGAGGTTCGGCGTGCCGTCGGCATTGGGCTTGCGCACGTTGAACTGGGGGAACACCGAGTTTCCGATCTCGACGAAGCGCCCGGTGTCCGAGGTCAGGTTGTCCTTCGGATCGTCATTGGTGCGCAGATCGTAGAAGATCTCGCTGCAGTACCCGCCTGGGCCTTCGGGTCCCTCGGTCGGCGCGTTGGCCGGCCAGAAGTTGTCCTTGTCGCCGAGCTTGAAGATCTTGTCCGTGGGAATGCGCATCACGTCGCGCCAGAACGCATACGAGTCGTCGTCCGTGCGATGCACCGAGATCGACAGCCGCTCGGGCATCAGCCCCAGGCGAACGGTGTAGAACTCCCAGATCCAGCTCAGCGCCTCCTTCTTGAAGTAGTCGTTGAACGAGAAATGCCCGAGCATCTCGAAGAAGGTATGGTGCCGTTCGGTGCGACCGACGTTCATGATGTCGTTCACGCGCAGGCATTTCTGCGAGGTGGTCGCGCGGGTGAACGGATGCGTGCCCCGCCCGAGGAACATGTCCTTGAACTGCGACATCCCCGCGACGGTGAACAGCGTGCTCTTGTCGTTCTCGGGAATCAGCGGCGCGCTGGCATAGCGGACGCAGCCCTTCTCGGCGAAGAACGCCAGGAACGCCTCACGGATCTCAGCGGTGGTGAACGGCCTGGGCATCGGTGTCCTCGTGTCTCGGCTCCTCGTCGGTGCCGAAGAGTTCCCGCTCGCAGCACCTTGTGGCCCGCAAAGGGGTTCAGACCGTAAATCCGGACCCTCCATCAGCAAGCGACGGCTATTGACCTGTCCCCCCTGCACGGATAAATGCCGTGCTCACATCGGACCGTAGCTCAGCCTGGATTAGAGCGCTTCCTTGGGGTGGAAGAGGTCGCAAGTTCGAATCTTGTCGGTCCGACCAAACGAGATGACCCGGCGGTTCCTCCGCCGGGTCATCTCGTTTGGTCGCTTCGACACGATGTGCAGTTGCGACGTGTTCGCCATTTGGTGGAAGAGGCGAGCACCGGCGCGCCCTCGGCGCGAAGAGGCCCCAGTGGGGCCTCTGTCTGGCGCGCAGGACCCGCCGTACCCCGCAGCGCAGCGAGGAGTAGGCGGGGCTGGACGCACGTTCGAATCTTGTCGGTCCGACCAAAACGAAAAGACGGCCCTTCGGCAGCAATGTCGAAGGGCTTTCTCTTTTCAAAGACAAGCTTTACGTCGCTCACATGGCGGTTCAAAGCAATCGCAGCCAAAAGCTCACGCCTTTGTTCCATGTTTGAACGCCGCCACAAATTCGCGGCATTCTGCATGAAGTCGAAGAGCCCCAGGGCCAGTTCCCCGCGCTTGGGATCGAAGGTTGGCCGCTCCTCAAGTTGCCTAGAAATATCGGCTAATTCCGCCCGCAGTTCGCCCTGCTTGACCGAGAACGGAGCCTGCTCGATCACCCCTTCGAGGTAGGCGTTGAGCAGTCGATCCAGTCTCCCCTTCAACTCGCTTTGGCGTTTCAACAAAACGCGGCGGCGATCCTCCTCAGCCTTGGCCACGTCGGCAAAGGCGGCCTTGAGGGTGCTGCGAATCAACTGGGCGTGTCCTTCGTCGTGGATGCGCAGGGTCTCCAACTCGGCGACAACGGCAGCTTCCAGGTCGGCGGCTTTCCAGCGCACCTTCGGATGCTCCGGCGGCGGGGCGTTGTTGGCGCACCGGTAATAGACATGGCGCGCCTCGGAACCGTCGTTGTGCCGGCGGACGATCCTCTCGCCGGTCATCATCGCCCCGCAGTGAGCGCACCGGAAGACGCCGCCTTGATAGGGCAGCTCGGGGGTTGAAGAACGGCGGTTGCGCCCCTTCAGCACTTCCTGACAAGCATCGAACGTCGTCCGCGAGACCAGCGGCTGGAACTTGGCGACGTGCGAGACACCCCGGTGGACGATCTCACCGATGTACCCCCGATTGTGGAGGATGTAAGCCAAGGCTGTGCGGTTGAACCGAGGGTAGGTCGAGCGGAACTCATGACCCTCGGCGAGCAGCCGGTCGCCGAGGGCATCCAAGGTGTACTGGCCGGTCGAGAACCAGTCGAAGATCTGCACCACGGTCTTCGCCTTCTCGGGGTGAGGCACCACTGGGCAGGCTCTGTCGGCCACGTTCAAGTAGCCGTAGCTCGCCCGGCCCATCGGCCAGCCCTGACGGATCTTCTCCTCCATGCCCTTGAGGACCTCCGACCGGAGGTTGTCGCTGTAATACTGCGCCACCGCCGCCATCACGTT
>JACDEN010000574.1 GCA_013816415.1 Planctomycetota bacterium | reverse complement strand
AGCGCGGCCAGGGAATCGCCCAGCGTCCGCAGCGACGCCCGCAGCTCGGCGACATCCTCATGCAGGAATAGCGGCTTATTCTGCACCGAGGTGAAGACCTCGCCGCGCAGCGCGGCTGGAACGGTGAAGGCCAGGTACAGCACCTGGGCCGGATCCTTCGCGTCGGTGAAGCCGCCGTGCGATTCACAAGGTCGGAACAGATAGATGTCCCCGCTGGCGACGGCGAAACGCCGACCCTGAGCGGTCAAAGTGCCCTTGCCGCGGCGGACGAAATGCAGTTCGTACTCGGCGTGGCTGTGCGGCGCATTGGTCCAGGCCGGCCCGGACTGGCTCAGCCCGATGGAACGGATGGAGGGCAACTCCGGGAATCGGGGCACCACCAGGCTGGTCTGACCATCACCGGTCGGGATGGAGAGACGGCGCACCGCGCGATTGGCCATGCGGTGAATCTACCGACGCGGGCGAATTGCCCTAGCGGGTCGTCGCGGCCCAGCCGAGGGATTTGCGAGGAAGGATGGAGAAAACGGGAGGGGATTAGGAGGTGGACAGCCGCGGATGGCGGACAGCCATCAGCCATCAGCCATCAGCCATCAGCCATCAGCCATCAGCTATCAGCTATCCGCCACGGCGCCCCGCCGTCTTGCCCCGGCGCCCCGCCGTCCTCACACCTCCTTCCGCTCCCGGAACTTTCCCGGGGTCATCCCCATCGCCTGGCGAAACGTGTTCGCGAAGAACGCTGGCTCGGCATACCCGACCTTCCCTGCGATCACTTCGATGGTGTCGGCGGTCTCGCGCAGCAGCCGACACGCCTCCCCCAGCCGCAGCTGCCGCTGATGCGCCACCGGCGATCGCCCCATGGCGCGGGTGAAGATGCGCCGGAACTGCGCCTCCGACACCGCGCAGCGCCGCGCCAACGCGGGAATCGCGAGCGGCGCGCCGATCGTTTCGCGCATCGCCTCGACCGCCGGCAGCACGCGCTGCAGGTCGCGCAGATTGCGGCCGTCGAGATCGGGATGCAGGTCTTCGCCGCGTTCGCGGATCAGCGACAGCAGCATGCGCGCCACCAGCGCTTCCAGGCCGCGGCTCCATCCCGGTGGTCGGTAGGCGAATTCGCGGCACGCCTCGTGCGACATCGCCTCTAGCGGATGACCGACGCCGAGCCGGAAGACATCCGGGAATCCCAGCAACTCCGGCAGATGCACCGCGCTGTCGATGGTCGCGGTGTAATGGATCGAGATCACGCGGATCGGATCGTCGGGGGCGGTGGTCGCCTGGTGCGGGACTCCTCTGCGCCAGTGGATGAGATCGCCCGGGCCGAAGCGCGACGTGCGGCCCGCGACGTCCATCGCGCCGCGACCGGACAGGATGTGGAAGAACATGTCGTCGGCCACGCGGCGGTGCGGGTCGATGATCCAGCGCGCGGTGCAGGTGTACTTGATCGCGGTGACCTGCGTGACCGCGAGGCGATCGACGAGCTTCGCCACGTCGTCGGGCAGCGTCTGCCGATAGGGCGGATACTCGGTGATCGTGGTGTACTGGGTATGGGCGGGCGGCAGATGGCCGATAGGGAGGTCCTGGGGCATGCCCCAGGCTATCCTGATGAGCGAAAAAAGCAGCCGGATGCCCGGAGGGGACATGGCGGATGGCGGGCCCGGTGCGCATGATCCGGGTATGAAGTACCTCACCCAGGCGCAACTCGACCGTTTCAACCAGGATGGCTACCTGGTGATCGACGGCTTCCTCGACCCCGCCGAAGTCACCCGCGTCGAGGCCGACATCGCTCGCGTCGCGGCATCAGCGATCGGAATGGAACGTAACCGCGGAGCCTTCAGTCTCGAGAAGGTCGGCGACGAAAGCTTCAACGCCGAGGCGCCCGCCAAACGCCCGGGCATGCTGCGCAAGATCCAGAACGCGGTGATGGAGGTTCCCGAGGTGCGCAACACCTTCACCAGTGAGAAGATCCTCGACTGCATGGAGGACCTGATGGAGTCCGACATCTATTACCATTCATCGAAGGTGATGTTCAAGCCCGCCGGCGGCGGCGCCCCGAAGCCGTGGCATCAGGACGCGGCGTATTGGACGCAGTACGCATCGAACCAGATCACGGTGTGGATCGCCATCCATGACGCCAAGGCCGAGAACGGCTGCGTGTGGGCGATCCCCGGATCGCACAAGCTCGGGCTGATCCCGCACGGTGAGATCGAGCTGCAGGTCCAAGACGCGCAGATCGACGCGTCGCAGGCGATCCCGGTCCCGGTGAAGCCGGGCGGCCTGCTGATCTTCCACTCGCTGGTCCTGCACATGTCGCACAAGAACACCTCGAACCAGGACCGCTGGGCCATCATCTGCGATTACGACTGCCTGCCCAACCCGGTGCTCGACGAGTGGAAGGGCCGCGGCATCGATGGCATCGACGAGCGCGGGGTGTGGACGCTGCGCAAGCGGGCCGCGGTTCCCGTTTAGTCCCGCCGGTCAGCTTTTCGGACCGTCCTTCTTTTCGATCAGCGTGATCGGCTCTTTCGTGAACAGGTAGGTGCGCAGGTTGCGGTCGAAATCCGGCGATCGGCGCCGCAGCCACTCGAGGATCATCGCCGCGTGCTCGATCTCCTCGCGCATATTGTGCAGCAGGATCTCCTTGAGGTCGGCGTCGGTGCAGACGTCGGCGCGTTGGCGATACCAATCGGTCGCCTCGAGCTCCTCCTGCAGCGAGGTCAGGGCGCGATGCATGTCCTTGGTCGCATCCGGCAGGAGTTCGGACGATTCATGAAAGCCGACGCTGTTCGCCATGGGGGATCTCCACCTCGACGGTAGGGAGAGCCAGCGCCGACCAGTCTGCTAACTGTCCAAGGCTGCTCAGCGCTTCAGCGAATGGAGGGCACGCACCGCAGGTGGGATGGCGGATGGCGGGGGCGGATGGCGGATGGCGGATGGCGGATGGTGATGCTGTCAGCCATCAGCC
>JACDEN010000573.1 GCA_013816415.1 Planctomycetota bacterium | reverse complement strand
TACTCGACCTGCGAGTCCGACGCCTCGTTGGTGGTCCAGCTGATGGTCGCGCTGCTGGCGGTGATCGCCGACGCCGCGACCGCCGAGATCACCGGAGGCGTGGTGTCAGCCGACGCGGTGGTGGTGAAGAAGACGACATCGCCGCTCAACCCGACCGCGCCGGAGCCATCGATGCTGCGCGCGCGGATGTGGTAGGTGGTGCCCGCCGTCAGCCCGGACAAGGTCACGGTGTGGCTGGTGACGCGGACCGGGGCGAGGGTGGTGGTCGAGCCGTAGGCGGTGCTGGTGCCGTAATCGACCTGCGTATCCGCGGGCACGTTGGTGGTCCAGGTGATGGTGGCGCCGCTGCCGGTCACGCCGGTGACGGCCACCGCGCCCAACGACAACGGCGTCAGCGTGCCTTTGAGCGCGCTGACGCCCATGGTGGCCATGTAGATGGTGTAGGAGGGGTGGTAGAGCGAGAAATAAAAATAATTGCTGTAGGGCGCCCACGGGCACGCCTCGGCCCAGGTCGCTCCGGCGTCGCCGGTGACGTACATGTTGGCGGTCGACATGAAGTAGACGGCATTGGTGTTGGCGGGATCGATCTTGACGCTGTTGCTGAACGAGTCGCTGAACGGCATGGCGAACTTGGTCCAGGTCGAGCCGCCGTTGACGGTCTTGTACAGACCCCACTGGGTATCGTTCGGATATTTCCCGTTCGACGCCGCGATGTAGATGATCGCGCTGTTGCCCGGATCGACGTCGAATCCCTGCGGATTGTAGAGCGGCTTGCCGCCGGTGACGTTGGTGGTGATGTTGGTCCAGGTCGCGCCGCGATCGCTCGAACGAAATACCGCGCCGGGATCGGGGAAATCCCAGCTCGCTCCCTGCACCAGCTTGCCTTCGACGATCGCGAACAGGGTGCCGTCGGCGTGCGCGATCAGCTTCCACAGGTTGTGGTTGTTGACCGTGCCGGCGAAGAGGCCCGAGCAGGCGCACTGCGTCCACGATGCGGCCTTGTCGGTCGAGCGGTAGATCCAGCCGCCATAGACCGCGCAGTACAGCGACTTGTCGACCGGACTCACCACCACCGACACCGTCGGCAGCTTGGAGCCTGCGACCGGCAGACCGTTGCTGGCCGCGGTCCACGTGCGACCGTAGTCGGTGCTCTTGATCACCCCGCCGTCGAGGGTCGGGCCGGCATTGCCGCCCCACATCGAGATGTCGTGCTGGTCCGACGCTGCGCCGTACATGGTGCCAAGCAGATCCGGATCGTACGCGAGCTGGTAGACGGTGTTCGGCCAGGGATCGCCGACCGCGCTGTAGATCCAGGTCTGTCCGGCATCCTCGCTGCGCAGCAGCGCGATGTCGGCGAGACCGATGTAGTGGAAATTCGCGTTGTGGGGCGAGATGGAATAGGTGAAGGCGTTCGTCACCGACAGTCCGCTGGTCTTCCACCGCTTGCCGGCGGCCGGCGCACCGGAGTCGGCGTAGGTGGACGTCATCTGCTTCCACGTCGCGCCGCCGTCGCGCGTGGTCAGGCAGCGCGCCCAGTCGCCGGCGATGGCGCAGGCGGGATCGGTCTGGCTGACCATGAAGTTGCGCACCAGGGTGCCGTCGTCCCAGCGCTGGGCCGGGCGGTCGAAGGTCTCCCACGTCCATTCGACGTTGCCGGAGCCGACGTGGAACTGGTAGCACGCCGGATTCCAGGTCACGCCACGGTCCACGCTCTTCCACAGCATGGTGGTGGTGTTCTGGAAGGTCGGCGGATTCTGGTAGTTGGTCCAGTCCTCGAACGCGCCGTTGTTGGCGGTGACGTAGACGATGTCGGGATTGACCTCCGAGGTCGCCACCTGCCAAGGCTGCCGCGATGCGACCACGCCGGTGACGTTGGTCCACGCGCCGCCGTCGACCGAGCGCCAGGTGACGTAATTGACGTCGGTGGCGAACAAGGACAGCGTCGAGGCGTTCGCGCCGCCGGTGAACGACCGCAGGTTGGTGCTGCCGAGTCCGGCATTGAACGCGGACCAGTTCCGTCCGCTGTCGGTCGAGCGGAACACGCCACCGCTGCCGCCGACGTAGCAGATGCGGCTGGCGACCGGCGAGCGCCAATCGATGAAGAATTTCGCCGCCGCGCCGGAGGCGCCGCTGGCGAGCGTCCAGGTGGCGCCTTCGTTCGCGCTCCAGTACACGGCGTTGTTCACGCCCGCGAGCATCAGGTTGGTGTTGCCACGATCCTGGTAGAGCGCGGTGATCTGCGTGCCTCCCCACGGACTGCTGAGCACCGACCAGGTCGAACCCTTGTCACGCGTGACCAGCAGCGAGGGCGTGCCGTAGTTCTTCTGGCCGTACGCGTAGATGGTGTTCACGTCGGTGGGATGGAAGACCGGCGGGCATGCGCCACCGCCGCCCATGGAGCCGAGCTGGCGCCAATCGATGATCTCCCAGCTCACGCCGCCGTCGCGCGTGACGTACGACGCGCCCATGTCGCAGGTCACCATCATCAGCTTGGGATCGATGGGCGAGATCGCCTGCGCAAACATGCCGCCTTCGCCGCCGAGCCCGAGCGGTGTCCACGGCGCGACGACGCTGGCCGAGGCGGAGGTCGGCAGGCCGACGGCGAGGACAACGAGGAGCGACAACCAGCTTCGCCAGAGACCCGCAGAACTGCCAGGCAAACGCATGAATCCTCCGGGAGCGGCACCACGCATTGACTCGTGGTGCGCGACGTGACCGCGGAATACCGATGCCGTGACCATGCAGTATACACTTGAACACGGTATTTTCGCAGGTTTCGAGCGAGGCCGACGCGCCGCCGAGTCATGCAGGCCTCAACCTCCCTGCGCACCGCCGCTTAGAAAAGCGTTCGATGCATTCGTAGCGGTTCCTGCGCCGATTGCCGAATGATGCGAAGGGTTCAGAGTCTCGGAAAAACGGCCGTAGCGCGAATGAACAGGAGAGTCCGACGTCCGAGGTCCGACG
>JACDEN010000572.1:328-2966 GCA_013816415.1 Planctomycetota bacterium | reverse complement strand
TCCGAGGTCTATCTCCGACAAAATGCCGAGGGACATATGCGTTTCCCGTATGGGGAAATGCGAATTTCAGATTTCTCCGACAGGCTCCTAGGCCGAGGTTCCCCCTGCAAAAGCCACAACACCTTATCCCAACTCATTCGGCCATCCTTTGTGTACCCATGTAAATACCGACATATCTGTTGATTAATCTGTTTATCGCTGTAGGAATCGTGCCATGTACGTTGACGTCGTTCCGAACCGGCACTCTCCTCCGGCGATCTTGTTGCGGGAGGCGCACCGAGCGGACGACAAGATCATCAAGCGCACCATCGCCAACATTTCGGATTGGCCGATGGACAAGGTCGATGCGCTGCGCGCGCTGCTGAAATCCAACGGTGGCATGCAGGTTGTCCCATCAGGCGAGGCGCCTATGGATATCACCCGGTCATTGCCGGTCGGACATGTCGCTGCGGTGCTCGGTGCGATGCAGCGGTTGGAGATGGCCGACATCGTCGGCCTGGACGGTATCGTCGGTCAGCGGGTGCAGGCGTTGATCGCAGCGCGGATCCTGGATCCGCAGTCCAAACTCGCGACGGCGCAGGGGCTGGATGGCGAGGCCGGGGGTTGGATCCAGACGCTCAGTGACGCATTGGAATTGGGCAGGCGGGTTGACGAGAACGATCTCTACGCTGCCATGGACGCGCTGCATGCGCGGCAGGCCAGCATCGAGCGCGCACTGGTGCATCGTCACCTGCAGGACGGCAGCTTGGTGCTGTACGATCTGACGTCGACGTATTTCCACGGCCACACCTGTCCGTTGGGCAAGATGGGCTATTCGCGCGATGGGAAGAAGGGACTTTTGCAGATCACGGTCGGCTTGCTGTGCACGCGCGATGGGTGTCCCGTCGCGGTGGAGGTTTTCGAAGGCAACAGCGGCGATCCTGGCACGTTCACGGCGCAGGTAGCCAAGGTCCAGGAGCGGTTCGGGCTCAAGCGGGTGGTCTATGTCGGTGATCGGGGGATGATCACCAATGCACGGATCCGAGAGGATCTGGCCACGCTGCCCGAGGTCGGTTGGGTGACGTGCCTGCGCGCTCCGGCGATCCAGGAACTGCGCGACCAGGGGGCCATCCAGCTCGGCGTCTTCGACAGCCAGGATATGGCGGAGATCACCAGCGACGACTATCCCGACGAGCGCTTGGTGGTGTGCCGCAATCCGTTGCTGGCCGAGGAACGCGCTCGCAAGCGTCAGGAGTTGCTGGCCGCCACCGAGAGTGCGCTGAACGAGATCGTCGCCCGAGTCCGGCGCGCCAAGAGACCGCTGCGTGGCGCAGCCGATATCGGACGTTCGGTCGAGCGCGCCCTGAGTCACCATAAAGTCGGCAAGCACTTCAACGTCGACGTCACGGACGATGCGTTCGTCTGGTCGCGCAATGACGAGCGTGTCCGCGTCGAGGCCGAACTCGACGGATTCTACGTCATCCGTGCCAAGGTGCCCGCCCCGCAGCCGGCCGCAGCCGACCTGGTCGCCACCTACAAAGGGTTATCCGCCGTTGAACGCGCCTTCCGCACGCTCAAGGGCGTCGATCTCAAGATCCGGCCCATCCATCACCGATTGGAGAACCGCGTCCGAGCGCACGTCCTGCTCTGCACACTCGCCTACTACGTCGAGTTCCATATGCGCACGTGGCTCGCCCCCATCCTCTTCCAGGAGGACGATCGTGAAGCGGCTCAGGCCGAACGGGCCTCGGCCGTCGCCCCCGCGCAACGCTCGCCTGCCGCCAAGGCCAAGGCGCAGACCAAGCGCACGCCAGACGGCTTGGCCGTCCACAGCTTCCCGACGCTCCTGCGTGACCTCGCGACCATCACGCTCAACACGATCCAGCCGCGCATCACCGGAGTGAAACCGTTCACCAAGACCACGCTGCCGACCGTCTTTCAGCGACGCGCATTCGAACTCTTGCACGTGCCCTTACCCTGATTTGTTCCCAGTAAGCGCGAGACCAAGTCAGTTGCAGCAGGGGTTTATGGAGCGGTGAGGAGGAACCTCGGCCTAGGGGGTGGGCTGGGCCTCAGGCGCTGGCGCTGGCGCCGTGTCCGGGGCCTGCTCGGGTTCCGGCGCCGGTTCGGGCGCCCGCTTCTTGCCGAGTGCGACCAAGGCCTGGTCCTCGAGTGCTGCGGCGCGCGCCTTGTCCGCGCCCTTCGCGTCCTCGCCAGCCAGGCGCACGCGCTTGAGCGCGTCCTTGGCTCGGCCGGCGACGAGATAGAGCTCGGCGAGATCGAGGTTGGCGGCGACGCGATTCTTGTTCTTGGTCAGTTCCTCGAGCGCGGGGATGCCGATATCGGGACGGCGGTTCTCGACCGCCCAACGGCCCACCGCGGTGAGCAGCTTGAGGTTACCCGGATTGGCCTTGAGGCCGCTCTGGAGCGAGGTCCCGGCTTCATCCAGCTTGCCGAGGGCGGTTTCGAAGCGTGCGAGTTCGAGCCAGGCATCGACCTGCTTGGGGTCCTGCTCGACCGTGGTCTTGAGCAGGTTGTGGGTCTCGTCGGCGCGACCGGTGTCCTTGAACAGGCGGGCCAGCGCCAGCTGGGCATCGATATGGCGCGGATTCGCGGCCAGCGCCGCCTTGTAACGGTCGATGGCGTGCTCGGTGGTGGC
>JACDEN010000572.1:0-318 GCA_013816415.1 Planctomycetota bacterium | reverse complement strand
GTGGTGGCGGGGACCTTGTCCTGGCCGACCATGATGTCGCCCTTGGCCGCGACCGTGGCTTCGACCGCCTGGGCGCTTTCGAAATGGGCGTCGGCATCGGCCGGGTTGAGGCGGATGGCGATGTCGTACTCGCGCACTGCGGTCAGCAGGTCGTCGATCGCCTTGGGGCCGCCCTTCTGGGCGCGGTGGAAGTAGGCGCCGGCGATAGCGCGATGGGTGCGCGGATCCTTCGGCGTCAGGTCGATGGCCTTCTTGATCGCCTCGATCGCCTCGTCGTGCTGTCCCTGGAGGTCGAGGATGCGTCCGAGGTACCAACGC
>JACDEN010000571.1 GCA_013816415.1 Planctomycetota bacterium | reverse complement strand
CATTGAGCTGCGCGATGTCGCCGGCGCGTCCATCGTGGTGGCCTGCGACACCGTCGCCGACGTGGCCATCGCCGCGAACGAGGAGGCCGCCGCGACGCGGCCGCCGGGCGCCTCGGCGACCTGGTTCTACCACGGCAGCTTGCGGCCGCTGCCCAAGGATGTGACCACCCGGAGTCCGATCCTGCCGCCGGAATGAGCGAGCCGTGCCGCCGCCGGGCAGGCTGCCGCGGCGCGCTCGTCGAAGTGATCCGCTTCCCTGATCGCGTCACTTTCGTGCTCATCCCCTGGGCCATTCCTCCTATGGTCCGCCTGAGCACCGCGTCCTATCGTCACGAAGCGGTCCGCGCCGGAGGCCGCTCGGAGGACGCCATGGCCCGCATCGATGTCGCCGCGTATTATTTTCCCAACTATCACCGCGATGCGCGCAACGAGGCGTGGCACGGACGCGGCTGGACCGAGTGGGAGCTGGTGAAGGCGGCGCGTCCGCGCTACGAGGGACACCGCCAGCCGATCGTGCCGGCGTGGGGCTGCTTCGATGAGAGTGATCCGCAGTGGGCGGCGCGCGAGATCGACCTCGCCGCCGATCACGGCGTGAGCACCTTCATCTACGACTGGTACTGGTACGAGGACGGCGCCTATCTGCAGGATGCGCTCGAGCGCGGATTCCTGCGCGCTCCCAACCGCGAGCGCATGCGCTTCGCGTTGATGTGGGCCAACCACGACTGGACGAACATCCATCCCGCCTCGTTCACCAACAAGCCTGAGACGCTCGCGCCGGGCGCGTTGTCGCGCGCGGCGTTCGAGCGCATGACCGATCACATCGTCACGGCGTACCTGTCGCAGCCGAACTACCTGACCATCGACGGCTGCCCGTACTTCTCGATCTACGAGCTCGGCACCTTCATCCGCGGCATGGGCGGGGTCGACAGCGCGGCGCAGGCGATCGACTCCTTCCGCGCCAAGGTGCGCGCGGCGGGCTTTCGGGATCTGCACCTCAACGGCGTGGTGTGGGGCGTGAACGTGCTGCCGAGCGAGTCGAAGCTGCCGGGCGAAAGCCGCCGCGAGGTGATCGACCGCCTCGGTTTCGCGAGCGTGACCACCTACGCCTGGGTCCATCACTTCAATCCGTCGGGCAGCGGATTCCCGAAGAGCAGCTACGTCGCGGCGATGGAGGCCAACGTCGCGGCCTGGTCGCGCTACCGCGAGGAATTCCCGATGCCTTATCATCCCAACGTCTCGATGGGCTGGGATCCCAGTCCGCGCACCATCCAATCCGACACCTATGAGAATCGCGGCTACCCGTTCACCGGGATCCTCGAGGGCAACACGCCGGCGGCGTTCCGCACGGCGCTCGAGAAGGCGCGCGACTTCATCGGCGCGGGACCGGACCAGCACACGCTGGTGACCCTGAACGCGTGGAACGAGTGGACCGAAGGCAGCTACCTGCTGCCGGACACCCACCACGGCAATGCGTACCTCGAAGCGGTGCGCGCCACTTTCGGCGTGCAGCCGTCGGCGCGCAGCGCAGCGGACGGCTGAAGCCAGCGCGAGGCTATCGGCGCACCAGGCCCTTCGCGCGGCCAGCGTACACCGTCGTCGGATACTTCTTCACGAAGGCGTCGACCAGCTTGGCGAAACGCGGATCCTTACGCGCCTCCGCCGGCATCGCTTCCAGCTTGTCGTATTCGCTGCCCGCGGCGAAGGCGGGGTCCTTCTTCATTTCGAGCAGCAGATCGTGGTAGCCCTTCGCCACCGACTCGCTGCCGGTGTAGCTCGTCACCATGCCGCCGGCCAGCTCCGCCGCGGCGAAGACGTCGCCTTCGGCTCGCAGCGAGCCGATCTCGGTGTCGAGGCCGTCCTTCCAGGCGGCGACCGTCGCCAACGCGGCTGAAGCCGAGCGCGCGGTCGCGCCATCCTTGTCCTCGGCGAGCTTCTCGAGCGCCTTGACGCCGGCGCCGACCTTGCCGGTCGCGATCGAGGCCTGGAGCTTCGCCACGCGCGGCGACGACGAGGGCGCGCGGAAGGTCGGAGCGAGCAGGGTCGGGTCGTCGAGCATGAGGTGCTTCACCGTCGGCAGGATGGCGTCGGCCCAGATCTGATAGCCCGCGGCATTCGGATGCAGGCCGTCGGGCATGATGTCCTTGGTCAGGGTCTGGTCGGCGGTGAGGAATTTCGCGCCGATGTCCAGATAGAACACCTTGCGGCCGTCGTCGAACGGCTCGATCAGCTTGTTGACGTCCGCGACCTTCGCGCGCAGCGCATCAGGCCGCTCGCTGCGCGGGAAGATGCCGAGCAGCAGGACGCGGCTCTTCGGCGAGAACTCGCGGATGTCGGCGAGGATGGCCTTGATCCCGAGGGCGATGTCGGCGGCTGGTCCACCGGCGTTGTTGGTGCCGATCATCAGCACCACCAGCTTCGGCTGGATGCCGTCGAGCTCGCCGTGGCGCAGCCGCCAGATGACGTGCTGGGTGCCGTCGCCGCTGATCCCGAAGTTCGCCGCCTTCAGCGGCGCGAACGCGCTGTTCCACACCGCGAGGCCGCTGCCGCGCCAGCCGTCGGTGATGGAATCGCCGAGAAACAGCAGGTCGACCCCGCCGGCCTTGGCGACGGCCAGGAATTCCTGGTGGCGCTCGGGATTCTTTTCTGCGGGAATGGTGGTCGGCGGGCCATCGGCGGCGTCGAGCCGCGGGCAATCCAAGCCGGCGCAGGCCAGCGTGACCGCGAGAATGATCAGCGGTGCCAGTGAGCACGTGCGATGCATGGCGTCATTCTCCCGGACCGGAGAACGATACCGCTCGAGGCTCCAACTTTGAACCGGCATCCGACCACTCCGCTGGACGGCGCATCACGAAGCGCCGCGCCGGTGGGGTGGCAAAGAGCCGCCGCCCCGCCATTTCACCTGCTGCGATCGACCGCCCGCGGTAGCGTGCGGCCATGCCACCAATCCCTGGGTCCGGCGGTCCGCGCC
>JACDEN010000088.1 GCA_013816415.1 Planctomycetota bacterium | reverse complement strand
TGATGCCGATCGTCGCGCTGATCGCAGGATTCCTCGGCTACCTGATCGCCGATTCGGTGGTGCGCCGGCACGCGCGGCGCGAACGCATCGCGGCTGCATCGATTGCGCCCCCGCCCGCGCCGGAGGATGAACGCCGGTGAACGCGCGGAGATGGCGCGGACGCAGCCACGGCGGCGGCCTCGGCCACGCGCTGGTGCACGCGTTCGCGCGCTACGGCGGTCTGCGCCTGTGCTATGCGCTGCTGATCCCGCCGACCTGCTGGTTCTTCGTACGCGACGCGGCGGCGCGGCGCGCGACGGTGCGCTTCTGGCGCCGGGTGCGCCCGGATCTCGGTCGCTGGGGCCATCTGGTGATGACCTGGCGGCACTTCTTCAGCTTCGCGCGCAACCTCGCCGACCGCTTCCTGGTCGGGGTCGATCCCGGATGCCTGTCGTGGGAGAACCGCGGACAACAACGCATGGAAGCGGCGATGCGTCATCCCCAGGGCTGCATCCTGCTCTCCGCCCATCTCGGCAACTGGGAGCTGGCCGGCCGCTGGTTGACGCGTCACGAGCACGGCACGGTGAACATCGTCATGCTGCTCGACGAGGATCCCGAGGTGCGCGAGCAGTTGACCAGTGCGATGGGCGACCATCCGTTCGGCATCATCGATCTGCGCGATCCCTTCGGAGCGAGCCTCGAGATCGCGGCGGCGCTCCACCGCGGCGAGACCTGCTGCATGCTCGGTGACCGCACCGCCGGATCGGACCGCAACGCGGTCGCGGTGCCATTCCTGGGCGAGCCAGCACGTTTCCCCACCGGACCGTTCATCGCCGCGGCAGTTACGGGGGCGCTCATCGTGCCCATCTTCTCGGTGAAGAGCGGCATCGACACCTATTTCATTGAAGCCGACGAGCCCTTCACCCTGTCGTTCTCGAGCCGCGCCACGCGCCAGGCCGAGCTGACGGCAGCGGTCGCCCGGTGGGCGAAACTCCTGGAACGAGTGGTCCGCCGCCATCCGCTGCAATGGCAGAATTTCTACGATTTCTGGAAGAATTCCGAGCCCTGAGGCCCGTGACATTGATCATGGGTCCTGGGTGCTGGGTGCCGCGTTCTGGGTTCTGCGTTCTACGTTCTACGTCCGACACGACAGCATCACCGCCTGCGGTCCGACTCAGAACCCAGAACGCAGCACTCAGAACGCTGATTCCCTGATTCCCTGATTCCCTGATTCCCTGATTCCCTGATCCCCTGATCCCCTGATTCCCTTGCACCGCGGCGAGCAACCGCCGACACTCGCTCCTGATGCTGCTCACCTCCCATCGCCGCCGCGTCGTCGTCACCGGCATGGACGCGCTGTCCTGCCTGGGCGCGACGCTCGAGGACATCAGCGCCTCGCTGCGCGCCGGCCGCTCGGGCATCGGGATCAGCGACGAGCGCGTGCAGCTCGGGTTCCGCTCGCCGCTCACCGGCCGCATCGCGCCGATCGACCCCACTGCGCACTTCGGACGCAAGGAGCGCAAGAGCATGGGCGAGACCGCGCTCTACGCCGCGATCACCGCCAAGCGCGCGGTCGCGCGCTCGGGCTGCGCCCAGGCCCTGGCCAGCGATCGCGCCGGGGTGATCTACGGCAACGACTCCTGCGCCGATCCGATCGAGGAGGTGCTGACCACCGTGCGCCGCGAGAAGAGCACCGGCTCGCTCGGTTCCGACAAGGTGATCAAGGCGCTCAACTCGACGCCCACCATCAACCTCGGCCCGATGCTCGGCACCCGCGGCATCAGCCTGACGGTCAGCGGCGCCTGCGCCTCGGGCGCGCACGCCATCGGCTGGGCCTGGATGCTGATCGCCAGCGGCATGCAGGACGTGATCGTCACCGGAGGATCGCAGGAGCTGTGCTGGCAGAGCATGGCCGCGTTCGACGGCCTGCGCGTGTTCTCGATGCAGATCGACCAGCCGTCGCGCGCGGTGCGGCCGTTCGACCGCGACCGCGACGGCCTGGTGCCCAGCGGCGGCGCGGCGAGCCTGGTCCTCGAGGACTACGAGCACGCCAAGGCGCGCGGCGCGCCGATCATCGCCGAGGTGCTCTCGTACGCGTTCAGCTCCGACGGCAACCACATGACCTCCGGCGACGGTCTCGGAGCCGCTCGCGCAATGCGCGGCGCGCTCGACGCCGCGGGCGTCAAGCCCTCCGAGATCGACTACGTCAACGCCCACGCCACCGGAACCGAGATGGGCGATGCGGCCGAGGCCGAGGCGATCCATGCGGTGTTCGGCGAGCAGGGGCCGCCCGTGTCCTCGACCAAATCGCTCACCGGCCACGAATGCTGGATGGCCGGCGCCAGCGAGGCGCTGTACTCGATGCTGATGATGCAGGGCTCGTTCGTCGCCCCCAACCTCAACTACGAGAACCAGGACCCGAAGCTCCCGCGCATCAACATCAACGCGAAGCCGCGCGAGAACGTCCGGCTGCGGACGGTGCTGTCGAACAGCTTCGGCTTCGGTGGGACGAACGCGTGCCTGGTGCTGAGGGCGGTGGATCGGTGATCGGACGCGTTCTGCGTTCTGCGTTCTGCGTCCTACGTTGGAGGCAGCGCGTCGAGTGCTTCTGTGACGACGGAGAACCGAGGACGCAGAACGAAGAACGTTTTCCATGATCCCCGGCAGAGCAGTCATCATCGGATCAGGGTTAAGCGGCCTCACCGCCGGCGTGCTGCTCGCCGAGCACGGCTGGCGAGTGACCATCCTGGAAGCGCACGCGATTCCGGGCGGCCTGATGCAGCGCTTCCGGCGTGGGCCGTACTGGTTCGACACCGGGTTCCATTTCATCACCGGCTCGGATCCCGACGGCTTGTTCCGGCGCATCGCAAAACGGCTCGGCATCCTCGATGCCATGACCTTCCTGCCGCTGGACGAGGATGCGCAATACCGCATCCATATTCCTGGCGAGGCGGATTTCGATTTCCCGGTCGGGCTGGACGCATCGCGACGGGCGCTGGGACGGCGCTGGCCCGCGCAGGCGGCGGGCATCGATCGCTTCTTCGCCGAGCTCATGGGCCAGATGGCGGCGACACAGTGGCTGGACATCCTGGTGCCGGCGGGAACCCCGGGGCCCACCTGTGATCCGCACCAGAGCGTGTCGGAGATCCTCGCGCGCTGCGATGTCCAAGGCCGCGCGCAGGAAGTCATCGGCTGCCTGGCGTCGATCCTGGCGATGCGACCCGAACGCTGCTCGCTCGACCTCTACGCAGGATTCGCCGGCACCGCGCTCGCCGGTTCGTGGCGCGCCGAAGGCGGCGGCGAAGCCATGATCAAGCCGCTGGTCGCACGCTTCGCCGCCTTGGGCGGACGCCTCGCGCTCAAGCGGCCCGCCGCGCGCATCCGGTGGGAAGACCGACTGGTGACCGCGGTCGAGGACGCCACGGGCGAGATCCATCCGTGCGATCTCGCGATCTCGACCTGCCATCCCGCCGAGACTCTGGCATTGACCGGCGTCGACGGCTTCCGGCCGAGCCTGGCCGAACGCATCCAGGCGACACCCGACAGCGACAGCGCGGTGCTGGTGTATGCGGCGCTGTCGCGGCCTCCGCTCGGACTCGGCCGCCGCCACCACTTCGCGCGTCTCTCCACCGCCGCCTTTCCCGAGGGCGACCTGTATTACCTGGCGCCGAGCAACTTCCATGAGTCGGCCGAGGATCAGGCGCGCCATCCCTACCTCGAGGCCATGCTGTGGGTGCCGTGCGCCGCCGTCGCCGACTGGAGCGCGAGCGCGGCAGGCAAACGCCCCGCGGCATACGACGCGTGGAAGCAGGAGCGCAGCCGCGAAATCCTCGACGCGGTGACGGCGCTCCATCCTGAGATCGCCGGCACCATCACCCGCACCTGGGCCTCGACGCCGCTGTCGGTGCGGCATTTCACCCGCTCGCGCAACGGGGCGGCGATGGGCCTGTCGCACGATATCGGCTGGCTCGGCAGCGAGCCGATCCCGCGGCGGAATCGCTTGAAGAACCTGTGCTTCGCCGGCCAGAGCATTGGCCATCCCGGAGTCGTCGGCACCATGATCGGCGCCTTCATCCTGGTCGAGAACATCGTCGAACGCGACCTGCGCGCCGAGGTGATGGGAGGAGGGAAGGTTCTGGGTTCTGGGTTCTGAGTTCTGGGGCGGGTTGTACGTTCTTGGTTCTGGGTTCTTGGTCGTAGGAAAGTACTGGGTTTTGAGTTCCTTGTTCTGAGTTCGACAGCAATCGAGGACAGAGACCGGTTGTCGACTGGGACTCAGGACTCAGAACCCAGTACGTAGAACCCCGCCTCCACGCCCCCCCTCCTTTCCACCCCTCCCCAATCCCCTACCTTCCCCCCATGACCCTGACCAACAACGAGATCCTGCTGCGCGTCGGACTCACCTGCGCGGCGTCCATCATCATCGGCTTCGAGCGCGAGAGCCACGGCCGCGCCGCGGGACTGCGCACCACCGTGCTGGTCGGCGTCGCCGCCGCGATCGCGATGATCCTCTCAGAACAGCTCTACATCGGCGTCGCCGACTCCGGTTCGACCTGGCGCCCGGATCCCGCGCGCCTGGCCGCGGGCATCCTCGCCGGCATGGGTTTCCTCGGAGCCGGAGCGATCATCCGCGAGGGCAACACCGTCCGCGGCGTGACCACCGCCGCGGTGCTGTGGGTGATCACCGTCATCGGCCTGTCGTTCGGCAGCGGCCAGCTCATGCTCGGCATGATCGGCTGGGCCATCGCCTTCGTGACCTTGTTCGTGCTGCCGAAGATCGAGAGCCGCATCCCCAATGACTGGTACGGCACGATCACCGTGCGCGCGCGCATGGATGGCGTCTCCTGCGACGAACTCCGCCAACGGCTCGAGACCCTGCACATCAAGGTCAAGAAGGTGCACCTCGACCACGATCTCGAGCACGGATCGCGCACGCTGCGCTTCGACCTCAAGTTCAAGAAGCACGACCAGATCGAGCTGCCGCGCAAGGTCCTGGCGGACCTCGAGAAGGCGCCGGGGGTGCTCGAGATCCGCTGGGAGTGATCGGGGACCGTTCGACGTTCTCAGCCCTGCGTGCTGGGTCGGACATCGACGGCGCGGGCGCTGGAGATCAGCGGGCGAGCAACTCGTCGATGCGCTGGCGATCCGAGGCATAGGCCGGCTGTAGCGAGCGGGCGACTTCGAGCAGGCGGCGCCGCTCGGCGGGATCGTCGCTGGCCTGGGCGGCGAGGGCGTTGGCCTCGAACGACCGCGGATTCAGCTCGAGCAGGCGGGTGATCGCCTTGGCCGCGTCCGCGCGCGCACCCTGGCGCAGCAGGCGCACGCACTCGTCGCGCAGCGCGGGATATCCGTTCGCGTGCTCGTTGTAGAACGCGAGCTCGGGATCCGCCGGCAGCGGCTCCTGATCGAGGGGACCGTCGAGGCCGAAGGGGATGGCGCGTCCCAGGCCGTGGTAGGTCTCGCACACCCAGATCACCTGCGCCGTCACGTCGGCGACCACCAGATGCGCGCCGATCCAGGCGTTGATGGTGCTGCGGTTTCCGAAACCGACATCCAAGCCGTCGCGACCGCGGTGGTCGCGCAGCAGGGCCAGGATCGACGACGGATCATGACGCGGCCGCGCCAGCAGCAGCGACTCGGCGCGTTCGTAGCGGGCCACCGTGGTGCCGTCGCGGATGCGCTTGGCGTTCGCGAGGTCGCCCGACCACGCCGGTTCGAGGAAATGGTTGGTCAGCACCAGGTGGTCGTCCGACATCGCGCGCACCGCCAGGCCCGATGGGCCCTTCTCGCCGACCACCGCCCGCCCCTCACGGCCGCTCGCCAGCAACACGCCGTCGGAGACAAAGACGTCGGCGGCACGCAGCGTGGCGAGCGCCTCGTCGATCCCAGCGCAGTGCTCGAGGATGTCGCGCGCGACCATCACGATCGGCCGGCCCGAAAAGTGCATGACGTCGGTCGCCGCGGCGTTCAGGCTGATCCACAGTCCGGCGTCGTTGAGCCCGGTGACGGCTCCCGCCATGCCGCCCCAGGACACCGAAATGAAGCGATGGCTGCCCGCGGCCGCGGGCGCGACGGTGTACACCACCTTGTCGACATCGAAGCAGCGGCCGCCTTCGAAATCGAACAGTCGCCCGATCAGCAGATGTCCGTCCGCGCTGCGCTCGCCTCCGACCGCGACCGCGGTACAGCCCACCTGCGGCGGATGGACCAGCGGGTTGTCGATCAGGTACTGGCTGATGTCGTGCAGCGCGTGGTACTGCAGCCCGCGCGTGTACGACGGGCTGACCGCGAGGTACGGATCGTGGTGGTCGTGGTGCCCGGTGGTGATCGCCGAGATCTCGCGCAGTTCCGGCTCGGTGAAATAGGAGTCGAGGTGGCGGTTGTTCCAGTTGACGAAGCCGAGGATCACATGCCGGGTCAGGAACGACGGCACGCGCTCGACGAACACGCCCATCATATCGGTCTCGATGCGCGCGATGCGGTCGCCGATCAGCGAGCCCTGCGCATAGCCGAAGGCGTCGCTGTCGCCGGCGAGATGCAGATGGATCAGCCCGCCGACCTGCTCGCGGTAACACGCCCCGCAGGTGGTGCGGCCTTCCCCGATGGCCACGCCGGCGTCCTCCGCGCGGACGAAGGCGGGCGGCGTCCGCGCGGCCAGCAGCATGCCGAGCGCAGGGAATCCCAGCACCGTCCACGCCGCGACCAGCACCGACAACGACACCAGCCACCGCATCACCGAGCGCACCACCGCCATGCCTGCTGAAGGTGGCGATGGGAGGCGCGCGACCAAGGAGTTTCCCGCTCCCTCGGTAGCGATCGTCGGAACCAGCTGCCGTTTATCAGCAGGCTGCTAGGATGCGGCCATGCGCGGTCACCTGCTCGTCGACGTGCCGTTGATCGCCGCGGCGGTGAGCCTGTATCCGACCTGCGGGCTCGCGCCGGTGGGCTGGTTGGCCGCCGCCTCGGCGATCATCCATGGCTGGGCGGTGGTGAGTCCGCGCAGCAGCCTGTACATGCCGGTGTGGTGGCGCGTGCCGGGCAGCCGCGACTGCGCCCTCACCTACGACGACGGACCGAATCCCGAGGTCACGCCGCGCCTGCTCGATCTGCTCGCCGGGTCTGACCAGCGCGCGACCTTCTTCGTCATCGGCAGCCACGTCCGCCGTCATCCGCACCTGGTGCGGCGTATGGTCGCCGAGGGACACGCGGTCGGGCTGCACTCAGACACCCACAGCCGCTGGTTCAACTGCTGGCTGCCGGGGCGCATCCAGCGCGACCTCGATGCCTGTGGCAAAGCGATCGCCGACGCCGCGGGAATTCCTTCCCCGCGCCTGTTCCGCCCACCGGTCGGACTGAAGAATCCGATGGTCGGATTCGTGTGCGGCCGCATGGGCCTGCGCGCCATCACCTGGACCGCGCGCGCGCGCGATACCGGATCGCCTGCTGTCGAAGTGGTATTGGCCCGCATCGCCGGCGCCCTGCGGCCCGGCGGCATCTGCGTCATGCACGACGGCCACGAGCCCGGTCGCGACGGAGTCCGCGCCAGCTGCCTGGAGTCGACGCCCTTGGCGATCGCGCGCCTGACCAGCCTCGGCCTGCGCAGCGGGCCCCTGCGCGCGACCGCCGACGGCGTGGCGATCGGCGGGTCGGACGCGTCGGCGGAAATGGTTCAGCCCCTCGCCCGCTGATCGCCCCGCATCCGCAGTGGCTCGTCGAACAGCTGGGCGTTGTGGTAGAACGCGGGCCAGCCGAGCTTCTGGCGGTTGAGCGCCTCCTGGTGGCGCGCCTCGCCGAGCCGCGTGGCATCAGCCGGACGGATGATCCACGGGTAGGTGTAGCGCGCGCTGTCCCACGCGAAGTAGTTGCCGAGCGCCTGGGCTTCGCGCGGATGGAAATAGAAGTCGCGGAAGGAGGCCATCGCCAGCGCGAGGTTGCGCGGGTCGCGCTCCTCGGTCCCGAATGCGACGGCCACCGGGCGCACGTCGTCCCAGAAACCCGCGGGCTGGCGCTCGAAGAGCTTGGGCTCCTGCATCAGGTCCCACACGCTCGCCGGCTGGTTGGCGTCGGTCACCGGCGCCATCCCCTTCATCGGATCGATCCAGCCCCACGAACCGTCCATCAGCACCTCGGTCATCATGTGGCCAGAGATGTGCGCACCGTGCAGCCGCGCCGGCATGCCCGCGATCTGGCAGAGGCATGCGAACAGCCGCGAGACCTCGTTGCACATGATCGCCCCGCGCTTGAGCAGCTCCTCCTCGGTGCCGCCATAGAACAGGTTCGGCGACGCCAATCCGCGGTCGCGGTTGTCGCGCACGCGGCGCATCAGCGCCAGCGCCTGCTCGCGCTGCGTGGTTCCCGGCCGCACGCACTCGCGCACCACCGCTTCGAGCAGCGGTCGCGAGCCGGCGACGTACGGGATCGCGCGCGGCGTGAAGTCGCCGTAGAGATAGTCCTTGGTGCGCGCGTTGAGGATGATCTGGCCATCGATGACTTCGATGTCGACGCCGCCCTGCTCGCCGTAGAAGCCGAGCACGCGTTCGAGCCACAGCTCGACCCCGCGCCGGGTCAATGGATCCTCGATCAGCGCCGTCTGGTTCCTGCCGCGCTCGCGCTCGAACATGATTTCTCGGTTGGTGGTTGGTGGTTAGTGGTTGGTGGTTGGTGGTGATTGTTTGTCTCAATCATCAATCACCAATCACCAATCACCAATCA